>NZ_MIBT01000059.1:0-47234 GCF_001829605.1 Sulfuricurvum sp. RIFCSPLOWO2_12_FULL_43_24
TGTGTGATGATCGGGGAGCTGATAAACTCTTTCTTCACCAAAAAGGGGGAGAAAGAGAGAAAGTAGGGTAAGAAGTTTTATCATTTAATTTTTTTTTAGTTACAATGATACCACGAAGCTTTTGATAGAACAAGGGCATTTAAAGAGGGGTAGCAATGAAAATCTTGCTTTTTAACGATAATCCGGTCGTTCGAAAACTGGTAGCTCTCAGCGCACAAAAAACCAAAGATGATTTGATTGTTATTTGGTCCGTGGATGAGATTCAAGAGAGCGATTACGATTTGTTGATTATCGATGATGCACTTTACAGTGACGAACTGTTTCAATCTCTGAAAGAGTTGGTTTCGTTTAAAGCTACTTTACTCATGGCAACCCGTGGAAAAGCGGTTCCGGCAGGATTTGACAATGTCATCAATAAGCCGTTTCTCCCTACAGACTTGGTTGATATGTTTATCAAAATCGATAAAAAAACCATGTCGGTTTCCATTGCTCCTGAGCGTGTCAGAAGTGAAGAACCTCTTGCTAAAACTGAAGTTCCATTTGCCATTCATCTCGATGAAGCATTGCCGGATATGAAAGAAGCGGGTGAGATGGATTCGTTTGATTTCGGTGATTTGGATGATGAGATCGATCTGGGAGAGACACTAAATATTAGTGATGAAATAGATTCTTTGGAAGATTTTGATGATACCGTCCTCCCAACCGCAATTTTGGATAAGGAAGAGGTTCAAGAGGTTCAAAATCTTTTAGATGATACCGAAAGTGATGATTGGAATGTGGAAGAGGAAATTATTATCAAAGGGATTGATGAACCTGATATCCATGAAGATGATCTTTTGAATTTAGCCGATGAACCGGTAGTAGAGAGTGCAGAAGAACTGAGCGATGAATTTTTGTTAGAAGAAGAGCCGTTTGGAGAGATAGAATCTTTTGAGGCTAAAACCGAAGAAGCTGTCGGTTCAGCGGAAGAAGAATCTGAACTCGGTGATTTGGATTTTGACCTCGATAATGAGATGCTTTTACCGAATTTGGACGATGAGATGCTTTTGGACGACGACGAATTAGGCGATTTGGAAACTCAGATCCAAGATGCGGTGAACGATCTAGAATCGGAAACTCTCGATAAAGAGTTAGATTTGGATGATTTTAAACTCGATTTTGACGATACCTTATCCGAAGAAATGGATTTGGATGAGAAAGAGATGATTGATCCCGATGATCTTGAAGGATTTGATGAGTTGGATATGCTTGATGAACGCGAACTAAAACTTGCCATCGGAGAAGAGGTGGAAGAAGAGTCTGAAGCAGATGATACGGAAGATGACTCTTTTGCGGATGTTGAATTATTGAGTGAAGATTTCGAAGAGCCGGTAGTGTATGAAGCAGAAAATGCGGAGGCATCGCAGCCGCATACACCCTCTCATGCCGAAGGGGTAGAAGCATTGCAAGCATTGCTAAAAGCACTTTCAAACGAAGAAGTAGCCAAGTCGCTAAAAGGTCTTAACATCAGTATTAATATTAATTTCGGGAATGAACAGTGAATCGTCGAAGTGGTGCAATTTTAATTTTATCCGGTCCCAGCGGTGCCGGTAAGAGTTCTTTGATTAATAAAATAACCGATCATATCGGTCCTACCTATTTTTCGATTTCAACAACAACGCGCCCCATACGCGAGGGAGAAGTGGATGGAGTTCATTACCATTTCGTCAGTGTTGATGAGTTTAAATGTGAAATCGAGCAAGAGATGTTTTTGGAATACGCAGTGGTGCACGGCAACTATTACGGAACGTCGTTGGGCCCGGTTAAAAAAGCGCTTAAAGAGGGAAAACTCGTTATTTTTGATATTGATGTTCAAGGACATGATGCGGTTCAAAATCGGCTTAGTGATATTACGACATCGGTGTTTATTACAACCCCTTCTCTCAAAGAGCTAAAACGGCGTTTGCATAACCGCTCTACCGATAGCGAAGAGGTGATCGTCGGACGCATTGAAATGGCAAAGAGAGAAGTTCAGAGGATCAGCGAATACGATTTTTTAGTAGTAAACGACAAACTGGAAGACGCATCTGAAATTTTAATTTCGATCGCTAAAGCGGCACGGATGAAAATACCGACGTTACAAATCAACGAATTTGTCCAAACTTGGGAAGCGTCGTAATAAAAACTTTTGGTGTATTCATCGAAATACGTTATACTTCCCCACTTAATTTTCTACAGAAGGGACTCTAATCATGAGTATGCCAAGCGGAACCGAATTATTATTGATTTTCGGGATTGTTATTTTGTTATTCGGTGCGAAAAAAATTCCTGACCTTGCAAAAGGGATTGGACAAGGTATCCGTAATTTCAAAAAAGAGATGAAAGACGATGAGACTGTAGCAACAACTACTCCGACAGAAGCTCCAAAACAAGTCGATGCAACAGCATCTACAACGGTAGAAGCTCCTAAAACTACTACACAAGCGTAATTCTTGAAACAGCGAGTCAGTGCGCTGTTGCGCGATAAATTCAATTGTGATGTTATCCTCGAAAAACCGAAAGATCGCTCTTTCGGACACTTCGCTACCCCTATCGCTTTTTCCCTTGCCAAAGAACTTCGAAAATCACCCATGGCGATTGCCGAAGAGATCGCAACATCGTTCAGCGATCACGATATGTTCGGTGCCGTTGAATCAGTCAAGGGGTATATCAACTTCCGCCTCTCCGAGTCGTTTTTAGATGAATACGCTTCGTGGGCATTGAGTCATGGCGAAGAGTTTGGCAGTGGCGATAAGCAAGGTTCTATCCTTTTGGAATTTGTCAGTGCCAACCCTACCGGACCGCTTCATATCGGACATGCGCGTGGAGCCGTTTACGGTGACACAATGCTCCGTCTAGGTCGTCATTTGGGCTACGATATTACGGCAGAATATTACGTCAACGACGCGGGCAATCAAATTGATCTTCTCGGGGTCTCTTTGCAGCTTGAAGGGCGTTCTAGTCTGCTCGGCGAAGAGGTAGAATGGCCGGAAAAATACTATCGAGGCGAATATCTCAGCGATTTGGCTAAAGAGGCGGTAGAGCTTTTCGGTCAAGAGGCACTTCGTGATGAGAGCGCTCAAAAAGAGCTGGCTCTTTGGGCAAAAGATAAAATTTTAGCCCTTATCGTGGAAGATTTGGCAGCGATTAACGTCCATTTTGACACCTTTGTCGGGGAAGCGTCTCTCTATAATGAGTGGGATCGTGTTATGGCAAAAATGGGTGAAGGTGTTTATCTCAACGAAGGCAAAACCTTTATCCGATCTTCCGAATTTGGCGATGATCATGACCGAGTAGTGGTTCGTGAAGACGGTCGTCCAACGTATCTTGCGGGTGATATCATCTACCATAACCAAAAGTTCGAGCGCGGATTCGAGGATTATATCAACATCTGGGGAGCGGATCATCACGGTTACATCGCCCGTGTCAAAGCGGCGATTACCTTTTTGGGTTACGATTCCTCTAAGCTCGAAGTACTCCTCTCTCAAATGGTAAGTCTGCTCAAAGAGGGTGAACCGTTCAAGATGTCCAAACGTGCCGGAACTGTCATCCTCATGAGCGATGTCGTCGAAGAGATCGGTGCGGAAGCACTGCGCTTTATGTTCGCCTCTAAAAAGTGTGATACCGCACTCGAATTTGATATCGAAGAGCTCAAGCGTCAAGACAGCTCTAACCCGATCTACTATATCCAATACGCTCATGCCCGTATTCAGACATTGATTGCCAAAAGCGAAAAAACGGTTGAAGAGATTATGCTCTCCCATTTACACGGGTTGAGTGCCGATGCGGACGGATTGTTGTTTGAAGCACTTTTGTTGCCGGAAATCATCGAGGATGCATTCGAATCGCGCCAAGCGCAAAAGCTTCCCGATTATCTAAAAGTATTAGCGGGACGTTTGCATAAATTTTATTACGATACCCGTATTATCGGCACCGAAGATGAGGCGAAACTACTCAAACTTCTACTTGTTGTTGCCCTCTCCATCAAAACAGGACTTTCATTACTCGGAATCCAAGCTAAAGATCGGATGTAAATCCGATCTTACCCCAACAATCTCGTAACATTTTGTTGAAGCATATCGTTTCGATGTGCCATCGCAATCTGAGCCACATCCAATTTTAAATTGCTTTGTTGAAAATCTTTGATTGCATTTGCCATGTCGGTATCGGCGATTTGACTTTTTGCCGCTGAGGTTGCTGTGATTTGATCGAGCAGAGTATTAGAAGCACTGATTAAGCCGTTGGTCGTGGAACCGACTGTCGAATTTGCTTGTATCAGTGAATTTCTGTAAGACTCGATGCTCTCTTGGCTGTCGATACTCAGTGAAACCGTGGATAGTTCAGGGAGTGATGCGCTGATCGTACTCTCTCCCAATGAGAGGGTTGAACTATTCCCAAACAGAGTTTTGCCGTTAAAGCTACTGCTCTCGATGCTTTGCTGCATCGATTCTACGGTACGGTTAAATTCACCTTGCAACTCTTGTTTTTGAGATGAATTCAATGATGCGCTGTTGTAGCGGACACTGAGATCATTCAAAGTTTGGGTTTGATCACTGAGAGAATTGAGTGTCCCTCCGGCAATTTGCATCATGGCAACGCCGTCATTGGCATTCATCAGCCCCTGTGACATGGTAGAAATCTCACTTTGCAGCATGTCTGAGATTGAGCGTGAAGCGCTATCTTGCATCCCTAACTCTACGGCTGCGGCTATTTTTTCGAGTGTTTTATCACGCTTATTCATCTCAGAAGTCATCTGAGGAAGCGGATTGAATTGGGTATCTAATTTCATTTTATCCCCTTTTTAATCTCTCATAGAGTCAGAATATCACTGAACAGATTAAAAGTTAATAATATTTTTGGGCTAGATTTGGTTAGAAGTGTAATGGAGCAATGCTATAATTTCGCCATTGTGAACGGTGTAAGGAAATGAGAATGGTTAAAGTAGCAGCAATACAGATGCAGATGAGTGAAGATAAAGCTTCTAATATTCTCAAAGCAGAATCGATGGTGCGTGAGGCGGCGCGTAATGGAGCTAATATCATTTTGATCCCTGAACTGTTTGAGGGGTACTATTTTTGCAAGGATATGGACAAAAAATATTTCGATTGGGCACAACCTCTCGAAGATAACCCCCTCATCGCGCACTTTAGCGCTTTGGCCAAAGAACTCGGTGTTGTATTGCCGATCAGCTATTTTGAGCGCTCGGGTGAGCGCTATTTTAATTCTCTTGTGATGATCGATGCGGACGGCACCGTAATGGAAAACTACCGAAAGACTCATATTCCTGACGGTCCCGGATACGAAGAGAAGTTTTATTTTGCTCCCGGTGACACGGGATTCAAAGTGTGGCAAACCAGATTCGGCAATGTCGGGGTCGGTATCTGCTGGGATCAGTGGTTCCCTGAAACGGCGCGTAGTCTGACCCTTATGGGTGCGGATATGATTTTTTATCCGACTGCGATCGGAAGCGAGCCGGAGATCGGTGTCGATTCGGCATCCCACTGGCAGCGGGTACAGATGGGGCACTCTGCCGCGAACATCATCCCTGTCATTGCCGCGAATCGTATCGGAGAGGAAGCAGGGGAGAGTTGTAGTCTCACGTTTTATGGAAGCTCGTTTATCACTGACCACACGGGTGCAAAAGTAGCTGAAGCTTCACGCGACCGTGAGGAGATCCTCTACAGCGAGTTCGATCCGGTATCTATCCGCGAACACCGCCACTACTGGGGACTGATCCGAGACCGCAGACCGGAGTGTTACGGAATAATCGTTAAAGAATAAATTGGAACCCATTTTGCTTTAGTGAATGTAATAATCGCTAAGCAGGGGGTATCTGTGAGAGTTGTTTTGCGCCATAACGCTATCTTCGTTCAAGGGAGCTCAAATACCCTCGAAGAGCCGTGGATGGAAGAGTTTTTCGACCATCATATTCAAAACACCCTTTTCCTCGATAATGGGGTGCTGGTACTCAATAATGAAAATTCATCGGATCAAAAAGAGGATTTTTTAGAAAATCTAAGTGTGCGGTATACAAAAATGAATGAGCTTTCCGGCTCATTTTACAGCCGATCATTGAAACGATGCAAAAGCGCTGCCGTTCGTATCGAAGTCCCCTATCGTAAAAGTGAAATCGTCAATGTTGCACTTTATGCGTATGGTCCGGATCGGGTTAAACTCTCTTTTGGAACACAAAATCGATGGGTGATGCGCTATCTTAAGCAACAGCTCTCTTCTTTGGTTGTTAGTGCAACCGCAACGGATTTGTACATCGATGTTACTACCTCTGTTGCCAAAGCACGGCTTGAAAAAACCCTCAATCGTCGTGAAGTACTCCATTTTCAAATCAATTATCGCTATGATGATGCGTTTATGAGCAGGTTGTACGGAAATTACTCTGGATGGGGGTACGGTAACGATGCGATCGATAAAATGATTCGCTACCATGCTATTTTCGAGATTCCGATGGGTTCACCCCTAGAAGATTTGAAAAAACGGTATCGCGCATTGGCAAAACGGTATCATCCCGACCGTGTACAAAAGAAAAGCCCTAATATTATCAACAAATATACCGAGAAATTCCAACTTCTCCAAGAAGCATACGGTGCATTACAAGCGGTTAGTTAAAGGTAATAGATCCTCGGCACAAAAACGGTAAAGCCGTTTGTCTTTCATATCCCGCAGTTCATTTGAAAAGCCCCGTTTGGTAAAGAATAAAATTTTATCGGGTGTGATGGAGAGTTTGGTACATTTTTCTTCGAGTTTATGAAACTCTTTTTTGTTCACTTTGTGGTTTGTCCATTTACACTCTCCGACCCAGATCTCCCCTTCCATCGTTTCACAAAACAGATCAATCTCTACTTCACGATTCCAATAGCTTCCCGAATCGAGAAGAGTGTTTTGAAATGAAGGAGCCAAAATTTCGCGAATATACAAATCGCATAATTCTTCAAAGGTAAAGCCGACAAAGGCATTGAAGTGTTCTTGAAAATGATCCAGAAAACGTTCAAAATTCCCTTCACGGATTGAGGGTGCGAAAGGTTCTACAAAAGCGAACCAAAAACGTAAAAACGGAGAAGTAAACCGGTATTTATGAGAAATCCGATGATGCTCGATCTCTTTTTTAAACCGCTGTTTCGGATGGGCGCGTTCCAGCGGCATTTCGCGTGAACGCTCCAGTGTGAGATAACCGCTATAGCGTAAAAATTCAAAGGCCTCGGCTCCTCGCTCTTTGCCGATACGGGCACGACGATAGGCTGATCCTTGACGTCGATCACCAACGGCTACCGCATGCAGAAGATTGAGATAGAGCGGATCGTCATGAAGCGGTGAGAGGAGATGCTCCCGATGGATTTCGAAGTGTTCGAGTATGTGGCGAGTGATGAGCGATTCAACCCTTTCATCGGTATCGATCGATACATCGTATCCCCCGAAAATAGAGAACAGTTCTATGCACTGTTCCATATCCTGAGGTAGATTGCGCTGAAAAAAATTGTGTAAAAGATTTCTATCCATTGGATAGATTATAACGCATAACTGACTCGTACGCTACTGTGGTAAATAGTAACAGAGTGGCTTATGAAGCGAGAACGGTTTTTATATTGGTTAAGATTTTGTTGATACGTTCTGCATATTGGGCAAATTTATCGGTATAGTTATTGGCAGCAGATGCGTTGACTTCAAGCTCACCCAGAACATCCAGCATTGAGCGGATAAAATCGCGGTGATCGGCACATTCATGGCATACGGAGGTATTGGCGCACATCCCTTCGTTCATCAGGACATAGGCCTCTTCGGTTGCAATACTGAGTTGTGTGAAATAATTCCCGTCTCGGACATTTTTTTCATCGAGCAGTTGATGAACCTGTTGAAATTGACCTTGTGCTTCACGAAGAATATCTACCATTGTTCTCTCCCGTTTGAATTGTATTGTCTTAATTGTATCGCAAAAAACGGTAGAATAGCGTAACAAATTGATTACACTAAAAAGAGAATTTATGGAGTATCGCTATATCGGGCGCAGTGGGCTGCGCGTATCGCCGATTACGTTGGGGACGATGACGTTCGGAAGTCAGTGTGATGAGAAAAATGCGTTTGCGATTATGGACAAAGCCTATGAAGCAGGGGTGAATTTTTTCGATACTGCAGAACTCTATCCTGTCCCTCCCGAAGAGAGCCTTGCCGGAGTGACCGAGGAGATGGTCGGGCGATGGCTCAAAACCAAACCTCGTGAAAGTATTATTTTGGCGACAAAAGTAGCGGGTGCGGCGTCAGGATGGTTTGTCCCCCCTATCCGTCACGGATTGACGGCGATTGACCGGTTTCACATCGAGCGGGCAGTTGAGGGTTCTTTGAAAAGGCTCGGTACCGATTATATCGATCTTTATCAGATGCATTGGCCCGATACGATTGTCCCCATAGAGGAATCGATGAGGGCGTTTGATGCGCTGGTGCAAAGCGGTAAAGTACGCTATATCGGAACCTCCAACGACAGTGCGCGGGGGACAATGAAATCGCTGATGGTTTCCAAATACGAAAAGTTAGCCCGTTTCGAGTCGATCCAAAACAACTTTTCGCTCCTAAACCGTCGTGATTTGACCGAGATTGGTGCCCTGTGCCGCGAAGAGAAAATATCACTGCTCCCCTATTCGCCGTTGGGCGGAGGGGTGCTGAGCGGAAAATACAACCAAGATATCAACGCACACGGACGGTTCAGTGATTACGTCAAATCGTCCAATAAGCGTCAACGTCTGATGGCAGCACGCTTTATGAACGATAAAACATTGGCGTCGACACAGAGATATCTTGGTATCGCAGCCGAAGCGGGGCTGAATCCGGTGACGATGGCAATTGCGTGGAGCAAACAGTTTGATTTTGTCGCCTCTACGATTATCGGTGCAACAACGCCAGAACAGCTCGATGCGAGCTTGGCGGCAATGGATATGACGCTGAGCAAAGAAATACTCCAAAAACTGGATGAGGTACATGCTGCAATTCTTTATCCTATGGGTTAGTATCCTTCTCTTCCTAATCACAGGGTGTTCAACCAAGCATTACACTCTCAGTGAACCCAAAATTATTACCCTTAAAACTCCGAAACTTAAATTTGCCGATACGGGTTATATTCGCCATGATGATACTTCGGTCGAAGTGGAGCTTTTTACTGCCGGAGTTGCGGTTGAGAAAATTGCGATTGACGATCAGGTATGTGTGAGTGTGGGATGTATGAGCGAAGAGGCGTTTGTCAAAGAGTATCTCAACCCTGATTATCCGCGTGACACGATGCGCAATGTTTTACTGGGCAAAGATATCTTTGCAGGGCGTGGGAAAGAGGAGATGTGCGACGGGAGGCTTTTGCAGTTTATCCGAAATGATGAAATGGATATTGTCTATCGGCGTGGCAAAGGGGAGATCTATTTTAAAGATCGACTCAATAGCCTGATTATCAAGATTGAGGATCTTGATAACAATCAATCTATCCCATGATGTTCTAAGTTACAATCGCTATTAAAAAGAGTTTCTATGAACGTCTCCCCCGATTTTTCCCTTCCGCTCAGATGGATTGCCCCCTATTTTATAGCGGCAGTGATTTTTTATATCGTCTCGATGAGTTTCTTATTTTTTTTGCCCTCTGATATTACACTGCGTGATTTCCGAGTGATCGGGTGGGTCCATCTTTACATGATCGGCTTTGTGATGATGGTGATTATCGGGGCGATGGGACAGCTTTCCGTGGTTGTCGGCGAGGTGCATCACCGCTACCCTAGAGTGTTCGGATGGATTTGGCCTCTTTTAATGATCGGGACGGCCCTTTTGGCCATGGGATTTATTCGTAATCCTTCTTTGCTCGGGGTAGGGGGAGGTTTTATCCTCGGTGCATTGAGTCTTTTTGTGTTTAATCTGTTTATGACGCTTCACCGCAGTCGTCGCCGAACCAGTGTTACCCTCTCTATGCAGTGGAGTACCCTTTTTTTAAGCGTAGGATTGGGAATCGGTCTGATGATGGCGTTAGGGTATGGTGGAATGATCCCTATCGATCCGACGCAGTGGCGGATGGGGCATATATTTGCCGTATTCGGCGGATACGTGATGCTCAATATTATGGGGGTGAGTACGGTATTGCTCCCCATGTTCGGCGCGTGCAACCGCCCTTCGGATCGAGAGCATACCATCAGTTTTACTACGATGATCGTTTCAGTTATCGGGATGATCCTCGCATCGGCATTACAGCTAGAGTGGCTAGAGAAGGTTGCTCTCCTTTTTGGGATGGGATCGGTTGGCTTTTATATGGTGCAGGTGTACCGGATATTCACCTCGAAAAAACGGGGCTATACCGATATTTGGGAACGTTCACTCGCAGTGGCGTTTATCGCTCTGGTTATCTCAATGGGGTTAGGTGTTTATGGGATTATAGTAGGAAGCGAAAAAGCGGTTCTCCTCTCCTTTTGGTTTTTGACGGCTGGATTTCTCGGTTTTTTAATCACGGCACATTTGTATAAAATTGTCCCTTTTTTGGTATGGTTTGAACGCTACGCCCCCTACATCGATGAGCGAGAAGTACCGATGCTTCATCAGCTTCTACCAACGCAATGGGCAAGTGTGCAGTGGGGGTTGGCCGTGAGCGGATTGGTTGCCATAGCGATTGCGATAGGATTAGCGAATGCAGTGCTATGGAAAATAGGAACTGCCCTTTTGGCAGGGTCGGGGATTGTTTTACTGGCAATTCTTATCAAGCTTTTGCGCGATAAGTTATAATTCCCTCTTTATTAGGGAGCTATAACATATGAAACTGAGCCAACGCAGCGGTACGATCGAACAATCCCATATCCGCTCTATGACGAGAGCGTGTAACGCAATAAACGGAATCAATATGGCGCAAGGGGTCTGTGATCTCGAAGTCCCACGTGCCGTGATCGAGGGGGCGTATGGGGCGATGAATGAGGGGATTAACATCTACACTCCTACCGAGGGATTGCCCCGCTTACGTCAAGCGATAGCCGATAAGATGAAACGGTTTTACGAGGTTGATATGGTTCCTGAACAGGTATTGGTCAGCGATGGTGCTACGGGGGCATTTTATACGGCGTGTATGGCACTCCTTAATCCGCTCGATGAGGTGATAGTGTTCGAGCCTTATTATGGATATCATCGCTCCACCCTCACATCACTAGGTGCCGTGCCGACGTTTGTTCGTCTCGAAGCACCGGAATGGAAACTGGATATTGAAGCACTCGAAGCGGTTGTGACCCCGAAAACGAGAGCGATGGTAATCTGTAATCCTGCCAATCCGAGCGGTAAAGTTTATACCCGTACGGAACTCGAAGCGATTGGTTCATTTGCCGAGAAACACGATTTGATCGTATTTGCCGATGAGATGTACGAGCACTTTTTGTACGGCGATGCGATCCATATCACGGCACTCAGCATTCCGAGTCTGCGTGATCGATGTGTCGTATTGAGCGGATTTTCAAAAGTGTTCAGCATCACCGGATGGCGATTGGGATACGCGATAGCTCCTGTAAGCGTTATCGAGGCGATGGCACAGCTCAACGATCTCATCTACGTCTGCGCCCCTGCACCACTTCAGATCGGTGCGGCGGTCGGGCTGGAGAGTTTGGGGGATGAGTATTACATAGAACTTGCCCGACTCCATCAGGTTAAGCGTGACCTTTTTTGCGATGCGCTACGCGATGCGGGATTGAACCCGAGTATCCCTAGCGGAGCGTATTACGTCATGACCGATGTGAGCAGTGTGGCGGGAAATGATGATTTTGAGAAAGCGATGGCGATACTGGAAAAAACAGGGATCGCTTCGGTTCCGGGACGGGCGTTTTATCACGACTATAGCGGAAAAAATATGGTCCGCTTTTGTTACTCTAAACCCATGGATGTACTCGAAGAGGCGGTGGAGAGAATTCGACGACTGTGATATAATACATAACTTATGAATTTCTATGGAAAGGGTACGAGATGCAAGCTACGTATCATTTGAATACCGATGATTTGACAATCGATTTTTTGGAATCTATTAAAACATTGTTTAAACAAAAAACTGTTGAGATTTCAATTATCGATGAAGATGAAGAAGATTTTGCGTTCGCTCATGCAATCGAGCAGGGACTAAAAAGTGAAAATGTCAGTAAAGAGGAGCTTTTAAAGGCGTTAAATGCGTCTTGAAATCAAAAAGCAATTTTTAAAAGACATTGAGAATGTTCCTAAAAATATAAAAATAGAGATAGTGCATATTATTGAACTGTTGGAAACTTCTGCTTCGTTACAAGAACTCTCAAATCTCAAAAAACTCAAAGGCTATAACAATTATTATCGAATTCGTATAGGGCAGTATCGTATGGGGATTGCATTGGTTGACGATGCGGTTGTATTGTCCCGATTTTTGCATCGCAAAGAAGTGTATCGCTTTTTTCCGTAAATCGAACTATTCGGAATTTCCCAATAATTGCCTGAGTTAGTTCCATTTTGGAAATAGTTCAAATATTAAAAAATACACAAGGAAATTAATATGTCTAAATTTGTAGGAGCCCACGTCTCCGCTTCGGGTGGTGTTTTTAACGCCCCATTAAACGCGATGAAAATCGGAGCTAAAGCATTTGCTCTTTTTACTAAAAATCAAAAACAGTGGGCGGCAAAGCCATTGGATGAGGAAACGATTGCTCTGTTTAAAGCGAATCTCGCCAAAAGCGGGATTCTCCCGAAACACATTCTACCGCACGATTCGTATCTGATTAATCTCGGTCATCCCGAAGAGGATAAACGGCAAAAATCGCTTGAAGCGTTTATCGATGAGGTGAATCGCTGCACTCAGCTCGGACTGGATCGTTTGAACTTTCATCCGGGGAGCCATTTGAAACAAATCAGCGAGGAAGAGTGTATCGACCGTATCGCCTCAAGCATGAATGAAGCGATAAGTGTTACCGAAGGTGTCACTCTTGTCATTGAAAATACAGCGGGGCAGGGGTCCAATCTGGGATGGAGATTTGAGCATTTGAGTGCCATCATAGAGCGTATAGAGGACAAATCGCGCGTCGGTGTCTGTATCGATACGTGCCATATGTTTACCGCAGGTTACGATATCCGAACCCGCGCGGCGTATGATGCAACTTGGGGAGAGTTTGATAGAATAGTCGGATTTAACTATCTTAAAGGGATGCACATCAACGATTCCAAACCCGATTTAGGGAGCCATGTCGACCGGCATGATTCACTGGGAAAAGGAAAAATCGGGCTGGATGCGTTTGGATTTATTATGAACGATCCACGGATGGATGATATCCCTCTGGTGCTTGAAACGATCGATGAGACGATTTGGGCTCAGGAGATTGAACTTTTGTATGGAATGGAGCAAAAATGAGAATTTTAACACTATCGATTATCGCATCAGCAACACTTATGGCAGGGGGATACAAAATCCCGGAGAGTTCGATTAATGGTATGGCGCTGAGTGCGGCGTATGTGGCTGCTTCTCATGGAGCCGATGCGGCGTATTACAATCCTGCGGCGATGGTCTATAACGATGATGCGAATTTGCTCGAAGTCGATGCGACGTATATCGGCCTTAGTGCGATAGATTTTGACGGAACGAGTGATTACAGTTCTAAAAAAGAGAATTTTTTGGTTCCGACTCTCCATTTTGCTTCTAAAAAATTGGGTGAAAATGGTGCGCGTGCCGGGCTGAGTATTGTAGTACCGGCTGGGCTTTCAAAACGATGGGAACATGCTACCCCTAAAGCGACTGCGGAAGAGTTTACGTTACAAACCGTAGAAATTAATCCTTCAATAGCCGTTCCATTAAGCGACCGTGTTAGTTTGGGTGTAGGATTTCGGATTATTTCGAGCAGCGGTGTTGTCAAAAGTAGTGCGGCCGTTTCACGAGATATGGAAGGGAATGCAATTGATTATGGTTATAACCTCGCACTCTTATATAAACCGGTTCCCGGAGTAAATTTAGCGGTCACGTATCGTTCTAATATTGATTTGTCGGTTGAAGGGAATGCCAAACTTTATTCTGGAGCTACATTAGCGTATAACGGTGATGTAAGTGTTAGTGTTCCGGTGCCTGCTGCATTAAATTTAGCAGCTTCCTATACTTTCGGTCACGGAACAACGGTAGAGGCAGTCTTTGAGCGGACCATGTGGTCGGCTTATGACTATTTGGACTTTAATTATCCTACATCCATTGGCGGATTGGCCCCTTACTTTGATGCTCCGGTACGTAAAAACTGGGAAAATACCAACAGCTACCGTCTAGGAGTGACCCAACAATATGATAAATGGACAGCCATGGCAGGCGCAGCGTACGATGAATCTCCGGTGCCGGAATCGACACTCGGATATGAACTTCCCGATTCGGATGCATGGATTATCTCACTGGGCGGACGTTATCAGTTCAATGATCAATGGAATATCGGTTTAGCCGG
This sequence comes from Sulfuricurvum sp. RIFCSPLOWO2_12_FULL_43_24, assembly GCF_001829605.1. Classification (NCBI taxonomy): domain Bacteria; kingdom Pseudomonadati; phylum Campylobacterota; class Epsilonproteobacteria; order Campylobacterales; family Sulfurimonadaceae; genus Sulfuricurvum; species Sulfuricurvum sp. RIFCSPLOWO2_12_FULL_43_24. Next base: position 14,451 of record NZ_MIBT01000059.1, read on the forward strand.
TTTGGTGGATATTAAAAAATCGCGTGAAGTACACAATGCATCGATTAACGGTGAGTTTTCCAACGCCCGTGCTTATTTAGTGACTGCCGGAATTGAGTATCGCTTTTGATTCACTACCCGTATGAGAATTTTTATGCGATGCTTGAGCGCGTTACAGAGGAAAATCCTTCGAAAAGAGTGATTTTTATCGATGACAAAAGTTTTAGCTATCAGAGTTTTTTAGAAAATGTTGACCGTTTCGCACGGGCATTGGAACTTATCGGAATCAGCAAGGGTGAGCGTATTGCGCTGATTTGTCCTAACGGTATCGAGTTTGTCCAAAGTGTTTTTGCGATCAGTAAACTCGGGGCCATTACGGTACCGCTCAATACGATGCTCAAAAATGAAGAGTATCGCTATATTCTCGGCGATTGCGGTGCAAAAATATTGATTACGGCTTCTAAGTTTGCCAAAGAGGTGCGTAATCTGAGTGAAACGGTAGAGACAATCGAACATACCATTTGGATCGATCAGGCTCCGATTGAGGATTCGCAACATTTGGTACTGGATGAGATTTTATCCGATCATTTGCATACGCATAGACCATCACCCGCAAAGCTGGACGATACCGCCGTTATTTTTTACACCTCCGGTACGACGGGACACCCCAAAGGGGCGATGATCAGTAACCGCAACCTTTTCTCTAACCTCGTTGGAGCCAAAGAGCGTTTTGATTTATGTTCGAGTGACCGTTTTATCGTCTATTTACCGATGTTTCACTCGTTTACTTTTTCCATTATGGTTATGTTGCCGTTTTTTACCCGTTCATCGTTTGTGATTATCCCCTCCATCTTACCCTTTAGCAATATCATCAAACAAACGCTTCTGAAACGGGTAACGATTTTTATGGGAGTTCCTGATATATATAACGCCTTGATTCGTGCCAAATTGCCGTGGTATTTTTTATGGTTTAACTCTATCCGCTGTTTTATTTCAGGCGGTTCTGCACTGAGCGAAGACACGTTGAATCGATTCCGCTCCACCTTCAAGCGTGCTACAATGCTAGAGGGGTATGGACTCAGTGAATGTTCCCCTGCCGTAGCAATCAATCCCCTTGAGAAACAAAAAACCCTTTCGGTCGGATTGCCGCTTTATGGGTATGAGGTAAAAATCGTTAATGATGAGATGCTGGAACTTCCGATCGGTGAAGCAGGTGAGTTGATCGTGCGAGGGGATTGTGTCATGCAGGGATATCTCAATAATCCAGACGCGACGGCAGAGACGATTCAAAATGGCTGGCTTCGCACCGGAGATATTGCCAAAGTCGATAAAGAGGGGTATATCTATATTGTCGATCGGATCAAAGATTTGATTATTTCCAAAGGGATTAACATTTATCCTCGTCAGATCGAAGAGCAGATGATGCTGTTGCCGCAGATTAAATTAGCTGCGGTAATTGGCATGAATGATCCGCACAGCGGGGAAGTTCCTATCGCTTTTGTTGAGCTGGAAGAGGGATATGAAGATACGACCCAAGCCTTTATCAAATCACAGCTCAAAGAGCATTTGGCTGCATTTAAAATCCCTAAAACCATAACCGTGGTAGAATCATTACCGAAAACCGCAACCGGCAAAGTTCTCAAGCGGGTTCTTAAACAAGGATTGAATTGAAATACTTAGTTGATTTTTTAGACAATAAAACGATAGAAACCACCCATATTTTTTCGCAGCTCAAATGTACGGTTGAAGAGGCGAAGATTTTACAGCTTCTCACCCGTAAATTTTTGCAGTCTCAAGAAGATGTGATTGTGGCAGAATTACTGCAAGAACTGTACGGAGCCGATGATTATACGTATCTCAGCCATTTCGGAGAAGTGAAGACATTACTGGAACTGGGATGGATGACCCATCACTCGTTTACCCCGCTTAAAATCAGTGAACTTTCTCATTTGGAACTGTATAACACGCCTGTGGCACTTACGTCGATTTTTATGAAGCTCCTCGAAGAGGGGTCGTTGGAGATGACTCTCCCCGACATTAAACCCTACGCCGATCATTTGGAATATCTTCAAGACCAATTTTTTCGTATCGAACTTTATCAAAAGATGTCGATTATCCGTCACAACGGCAATGAACACTCTTTGGGGATCAACCGTATCCAAAACAAACTCGATCTTCTCGAAAAGCGGATTGATGAGCGGATTGCCCAAACTTCGCTCGATGTCGTACTCGATCGTTTTTTCAAACAAAAGAAACTCGAACCCAAAGAGCAGGTCATTTTTCTCGCACTTCTCAAAGAAGAGTACAGTGCAACCGAGGGAAATCTGCGAGAGATGAATACCCTCATCGATCTGATCAGTTTCGATGATTATGAGCGGATCAAAAACCGTGCACTTCTTGAAGACGGTGCCCGTCTCATCAACGAAGAGGTGATCGATTATGAGGAGATGCTCAACCCGTTCGGCGGTATTTCCCGCGCTTTTTACATCGTCGATGAGGTGCTTCAGTCGATTATGCATCCGCAGAAAAAGAAAAAAGTACGCAAGCTCAAACTCGATATGCTAATCAAAGAGCAGGAGATTTTTGAGCTGATTGAGCCGACAACGTCGTTAGAGAATGTTGTCCTCAACCCATCGACCGAACAGACGCTTCAAAACCTGATGCGTCAGCTCGATCGTGAAGTGATCGCGCGCCTCCATGAGTGGGGAGTCAAAGATAAAAAAGCGGGGATCGATGCACGGATTATTTTCTATGGCCCTCCGGGTACGGGGAAAACCCTTACGGCACACTCGCTGTCACGCTCATTGAAGCGGCAGGTTTTGAGTTTTGACTGCTCCAAAATCCTCTCGATGTACGTCGGTGAGTCGGAAAAAAATGTGAGAAAGATTTTTGATACCTATGCGGATCTCACGAAGCAAACGAAAACAGAACCGATTTTGCTCCTGAATGAAGCCGATCAGTTTCTTTCATCACGTTCGCAAGGTGCGGGGACATCCGCCGATCAGATGCACAATCAGATGCAAAATATCTTTTTGGAGCAAATCGAAAAGTTTCAGGGGATTTTGATCGCGACGACCAACCTCCTCGAAAACATCGATCAGGCCTTTTCGCGCCGATTCAATTATAAAATCGAATTTAAAAAACCGGATCAGAAACAGCGTGTCACACTGTGGAAGATGATGCTTCCGAAAAATGCACCGTATGAGGAAGGGTTTGATGTGGAGAAACTCGCCTCTTATCCTCTTACGGGCGGGCAGATCAATCTGATCGTCAAAAATACCGCCTATCAGGTTGCTGCACGCAAAGAGGGGAGCTTTAAACTTGAAGATTTCATTGGCGAAATTAAGAAAGAGCGTTCCGGCAGTTTCGAAGGGGAAAAATCGATGGGATTCATCAATCATTAAAATTATCAAAAAATAATCACTATCATTGTTAATTTTTAAATAAATGTTGTATTTTTGCATCACTCAGAGTATAATCAACGACTAGTAAAAAAAAGCGTGATTACGGGAGCATACTGTGGGTTGGTTTGGTGAAGATACTGCATTAAAAAATGAGTTAGAACGTGTTAAACAAGACAATACTGCTCTTCAGGAGGAGAACCGACGCTTAGAAGAGCGTTTACGCGAACAAGAACTCCTTTTCCAACAACAAAATGATCAAAACAAATGTGAGAATGCATCGATAATGATGACCTATCAAAACGAACAGCTCAAAAGAAATCTGATCGATGTTCAGGGAAATATGGCCACATCGGTCTCTTCATCCAAAGATAATATTGCCCAATCTACTGCATTGTTGGAAAATATCGTTGATCTAGGGCATAAAGCATCAAGCATATCCAATACGTTAGAGGGATTAAACCATCTAGCCCTTGAATCGATGGAAACAGTAGGGGCGTTATCAGAACGGGCGCAGGATGTTGCCAGCATTTTGGTACTGATAAAAGATATCTCCGATCAAACCAACTTACTTGCCCTTAATGCGGCTATTGAAGCGGCTCGTGCCGGCGAGCACGGACGAGGGTTCGCCGTAGTTGCCGATGAAGTGCGTAAACTTGCTGATAGAACGGACAAAGCGATCAGTGAGATCAATATCTCATTGCAGTCGATGAAGCAGGATGTTACCACGATCGGTGAGAAGTTTGAGCAGGTTCAAGAAAGCATTCAAGAATCGAATGAATCGATTACAAGTTTCAATGCCAATATGGATCGCAACGCACAGATGATGCGTGAAACTTTTAGCAGTACCGAGCATACGGCGGAACGCGTATTTATGAGTTTGGCAAAGCTTGATCATATTATCTGGAAAGTAAATACGTATCTCTCCGCTATTACGCATAAAGAGCAGTTTGCGTTCGTCGATCATCATAACTGTCGTTTGGGTAAATGGTATTATGAAGGAGAAGGTGCCAATTTTTTCAAAAAAACTGCCAGCTATTCGTCACTGGAGAGCCCGCATGCGATTGTGCATAATTCAACCCATAAGATTTTTGATTTGATGAAAACAGAGGGGATCGGCTCAGAACACTTTGTAAAAGTGTTTGAAGAGATGGAACACGCCAGTGATGGCGTATTTGCGACATTGGATCGTATGCTTCAAGAGAAAAATTAACATTGCTTCAATAAGTAGCACAAAAAGTTTTAGGAAAAATGCAAATTTTTTGACTTGCATTCGTTAGATTGTTCCGATTTGACACGAAATTAGAATAATCTCCTAAAAGTGTTACGTAATTTAACATTTATCTCCAAAACCCAATATGCTAATGTTTCTTATAGTGACAGACCCATATAAATGTGGGATTGATAAGGGTTTGTTTAATTCTCTTTTTGTTATAGTGCAATAACTGTTTTTATAAAAACCGTATAGCGTGGCGGAGAATTCCTCTGCTGCGGGATATGCCATCAACCACAAGAAGGTCGGAACTATGGAGCATTACAACGTAGCAAATCCCTATTTTGGGGTATTTGTACTGTTTGTGTTAACGTTTGGTGCATTTTATGCCACAACAGTCATTGCACGCTTAGCGAGTCGCGCGCTAGCGGCTAAAGATACTGAAAAGATTAAACTCTCGGTTTACGAATGTGGACCTGAAGTGACAAAGCAGCCGAACCGTATTTCAACGCAGTTTTATCTGTTTGCGTTGTTGTTTTTATTGTTTGATGTGGAAATCGTTTTCATGTTTCCATGGGCAATTGATTTTAAACTTTTAGGGTGGTTCGGATTCGTTGAGATGATGATGTTCATCTTATTACTGGCTATCGGTTTTGTTTATGCGTGGAAGAAAGGGGCTCTCGAATGGCACAACATCAAGTAAATTATCTCAAAGACGGTGGACTTCCCGTCGCATTGACGACAATCGACAAAGTAGTCAACTGGGGTCGATCAAATTCTATCTGGGCATTGACCTACGGTTTGGCCTGTTGCGGTATCGAGATGATGGCTTCAGGGGCATCACGCTATGACTTCGACCGTTTCGGTACGATTTTCCGTGCTTCTCCGCGTCAAGCAGAGCTGATGGTCGTTGCAGGAACATTGACGAAAAAACATGCGGAGTTTATTCGCCGTTTGTACGATCAAATGACGGAACCTAAATGGGTTATCTCAATGGGTTCATGCGCCAACACGGGCGGTATGTTTAATACCTATGCAACGGTTCAAGGGGTTGATCGTGTTATTCCGGTCGATTTGTATCTTCCCGGCTGTGCGCCTCGTCCTGAGACATTGCAATATGCCGTATTGCTGTTACAGCAAAAAATCCGACGTGAGAGTGCATCTCGCGCTCAAAAACCAAAAAGGTTGATGTAATGAGAGCTTACACCCCTAAAGACGACGTACAGAAAAAACCTTATTACACCGACCGTTACTGGGTTGCCCCTCAAGTAGCGAAAAGTGATGTCAGTGAAGATGCGGTATTTGCTCACGATCTCGAAGCGATTAAAGCTTCGTTCGACGTTTTGGATGCGTATATCCAAGTCAAACAAATGGTTGTCGTGATTAATGCAGCAGACAACCATAGTGTAATTGAACTACTTAAAAATGAGTTGGGTTACAATCAACTCTCGGAGATGTCTGCGATCGACTGGTTGGCGCAAGAGGGGAAATTTGAGATTTTCTATCAAATGCTCAGTATGTCAAAACGCAAACGTATTCGTATCAAATGTAAAATTTCTGAAAAAGAATCGATTCAAAGTGTTTCATCCCTTTTCCGTTCAGCTGACTGGTCAGAGCGTGAGATGTACGACATGTTTGGCGTAGTGGTCAATAACCATCCGTTTATGAAACGTATCTTGATGCCGGATGACTGGGAAGGATTCCCGCTTCGTAAAACCTATCCGCTCCAAGGGGATGAGTTTGCTCAATGGTATGAAGTCGATAAAATTTTCGGTAAAGAAGCACGAGAGATTATCGGGCCTGAAAACCGTGATCCTGCCCGTGTGGATCGCTACGACACCGAACGTTTTTCCCGTTTGGGTCACGAAGTACCGCACGGTGCCGACATCAGCCAAGGTGAACCGGATACGCCGTTATGTTACCAAGAGAATGAGGGAGTATTCCTCATCCAAAAATTTGACGCAGAAAAAAGTGTCGTGATCTCTGATCGCGACCGTTAAGGATCATGTATGCAGCAATCCAATAGACTTAGACCCTTTTTCGAAAACATTACGTTTGACCGGCACGATAATGAACTGATCCTAAACTTCGGGCCTCAGCATCCTTCCGCTCACGGACAGCTTCGTTTGATGCTCCATTTACAGCAAGAGCAGATCACAAAAGCGCATCCGGATATCGGATACCTCCACCGTGGTATGGAAAAAATGGCGGAGAACATGATCTACAATGAGTTCATGCCGACAACGGACCGTATGGACTATATCGCTTCAAGTTCAAACAACTACGGATTTGCATTGGCAGTGGAAGAGCTAATCGGGCTTGATGTTCCGCGCCGTGCAAAAGTGATCCGTATGATGCTTCTTGAGACGAACCGTTTGATGTCTCACCTTTTCTGGTTGGCGACGACAGCGCTCGATATCGGGGCGATGACGGTGTTTTTATTTGCGTTCCGTGAGCGTGAGTATTTGATGGACTTGATCGAGGATTACTGTGGTGCGCGATTAACCCATGCGGCGATCCGTATCGGTGGTGTACCGCTTGATTTGCCGGATAACTTTATCGCCGATTTGCGTAAATTCCTCGATAAATTGCCGGAAAACATCAAAGACTACGAAGACCTTCTCGACAGCAACCGTATCTGGTTGATGCGTATGGAAAATGTCGGGGTTATCTCTAAAGAGATGGCTCAGAGTTGGGGATGTTCAGGGGTAATGCTCCGTGCGTCTGGCGTCGAGTGGGATATCCGTAAAGAAGAGCCGTATGAGCTGTATGACGAAGTTGAGTTCAACGTTCCGGTTTCCGATAAAGGGGACAACTATGCCCGTTATAAACTCTACATGGCAGAGATGCGTGAATCGGCGAAAATCCTGTACCAAGTGATCGATATGTACGCTGAGACTGGGCCTGAGCTTATGGCACATGCCCCTCAATATATCTCGGCACCGAAAATCGACATTATGACCCAAAACTACTCGTTGATGCAGCACTTTGTCCTTGTGACACAGGGGATGCGTCCTCCGGTAGGAGAAGTTTATGTTGCGACCGAATCGCCTAAAGGTGAGCTTGGGTATTACATCAATTCTCAAGGCGGAGCTTATCCGTACCGTCTAAAACTTCGTGCGCCGTCATTCTGGCACACCGGAATTTTGACCGACTTATTGCCGGGTCACTATATCCCGGACGTTGTATCTATCATCGGGACGACTAACATCGTCTTCGGTGAAGTTGACCGCTAAAAGGAGCATGCAGTGAAACGTTACGATTTACGTCATTTGAAAGAGAACTTTGCAGGCCGCATGTCCGAAATTATCAAAAATGAAGCAGCACAGGGTGAAGTGTTGATTTTCTTATTTGAAATCGGTGATTTTACACCCGTACAGCAGTCCGCTGATTTGGTTAAAGAACTTGGGTGTGAGCTCATGAACTCGTTGAAATTCAACGAAGCTGACTGGACCATTGTGGTCAAAAAATAAGGAATGCTTGTGAGTAAAGTCTATTTCTCCACGTGGCGGGGTGAGCAGATCAATAACATCGGCAAAGCTGACGATGCTTGGGAAAATTCTGCTTATAACCTTCCGTTGGAATACAACGAACATGCCCATTCCAAAGCGTTTATCGGTTGGGACGGTGTGGCGCTTTTCAATCCTGATGTCGATGTCGTTCGTTTAGCAACGGAATACGCGGCGCAGTATCAGGTCTATTCTGAAGCGTGCGGACGCTGTGCACCGGGACGATGGGGTGGACGTATTTTATACGATTTGCTCGATAAAATCGCTCGCGGTGAGGGCTCAATCGCCGATATGGAGCATCTCAAAGAAGTTTCTCGCACAATGCAGGAGACTTCCAAATGTGAGATCGGTAAAACCGTTCCGAATCCGCTGCTTGATCTTATGACTCACTTCGAGTCGGAGTTTATGGCGTGTATCGAGAACCAAAAACCTTCCAAACATTATCATTTGGAAGATACCAGCTATATCGCGAAAATCACCGCTCCGTGTATGGATGCCTGTCCGGCACATGTCGATATTCCGGCATACATCGAGGGTGTTCGCGATTTGCGTTTTGATGATTCACTGATGGCGACCCGTCAAACGATGCCGCTTGCCCATACCTGTGGACGTGTTTGTCCACATCCGTGTGAGACCGAGTGCCGCCGCAGCAATCTGGATGAGCCGATTTCGATCATGGAGCTTAAACGTCTGGGTGCCGATTATGAGACTGATCACGGTTTCGGGTTCTTCCATCCGAGCGAGCAAAAAGCCTCAATTGGTAAAAAAGTAGCCATCATCGGTGCTGGTCCTGCTGGGCTTACCGGTGCGTATTACCTTGCACTGGACGGAATCGATGTCGATGTCTACGAAGAACTTCCGGTTCTCGGCGGTGAGGTAGCAGTCGGGGTTCCTGAATACCGTATGCCGATTGATAAATACAATCAAGATATCGAAGCGGTTCGCTCTTTGGGGGTGAACTTTATCACGAATAGCAAAGTCACCGCTGACATGATGCGTTCATTTGAAAACGAGTACGACGCAACATTGGTAGCTACCGGAACCCGTATTTCGAAAAAAGTTTATTGTGATAACGAACGTGCCGAGATTCAAGGATACTGGGGAGCGATCGACTTTTTGGATAAGGTCAACCTCCAAGTTAAATACGACATTATGGTTCCTGAAGCCGATCAAAAACGTCATATGTTATCGACAGACTTTGTTGATTTGACCGGCAAAACGCTGGTGTGCGTCGGGGGCGGATTTACCTCAATGGACGTTGTCCGCTGTGCAATCCGTGCAAACGCTAAAAAAGTAGTGATGTTGTATCGCCGTGATGAGAAAACAATCATTAAAAATACAACCTATGAAGAGTATCACGAAGCGGTCGAAGAGGGTGTAGAGTTTATTTTCCACTCGGCGGTTGCGGAGATGAAAGATGAAAACGATGTTTTAAAATCGTTGATCATCGATCGTTATGAGCTGGTCCCTGATCCAAACGGCGGACGTCCGAATTTGGAGAAAATCGAAGGGGCAAGTTTTGAGATGGAGTGTGATTATCTTATCCCTGCCGTTTCCCAAAGCGCCGATTTGAAACTTCTTCCGCAAGAGTGGGAGATTGAGCGTACCTCATGGGCGACGATCAAAACCAACGGAAAAGATTACATGACCTCACGCAAAGGGATTTTTGCCGCAGGGGACTGCGAATACGGTCCGATGACGATCGTCAATGCAGTCGGTCAAGCTAAACGTGCCGCATCGGTGATGTCACGCTATGTGGTAAATGGTGAGATTAGCCTCACCGATGATGAGATTATGGAAGATCACCTCCGTAAACTCAAAGTCTATGATAAAAAAGAGAAGATCCAAGGATGGCTTCCGGGCTTGCCGCGTCAACACAGTGAAGTTCTGACCGTGGATGAGCGACGCGATAATAACCGTGAAGTGAAATACGGCTTTACACAAGAAGAGGCACTCGCAGAGGCGGAGCGCTGTATGCGCTGTTACTACATTGCGATGGTCGCACATTAAGGGGGGATGGATGATTAACTTTACGATTAACAATCAACCCGTTACGGCGCAAAAAGGGGAGAGTATCCTCCAAGCGGCACGTAAAGCGGGATTTTATATCCCGACGATGTGTTACTTGGAAAAAACGACTCCGTGCGCATCATGTCGTTTGTGTGTGGTTGAAACGGACAAAACGGATGGATTGATTCTTAGCTGTCAAACCCCTCCTACCGAAGGGCTCGCCGTTACGGTCGATTCGGATCGTTTGAAGCAGGAACGGACCAATATCATGCGTCTGTATGATGTCAACCATCCGTTAGAGTGCGGTGTGTGCGACAAATCAGGTGCATGTGATCTCCAAAATAAAACGTTGGAATTTGGGGTTTCTGCACAACATTTCAGCGCCAAAGATCAGCACCGCAAGATCGAGCATTGGGGATTGATCAATTATGATCCTTCCCTTTGTATCTTGTGCGAAAAATGTGTTCATGTTTGTAATGAGATTATCGGAGACGATGCGATTGAACTCCAATTTGGCGGATACAAATCGGCGGTAATCCCAAAAAATTCTGAACAACTCGATTGTACGTTCTGCGGTGAGTGTATTGCGGTATGTCCGGTTGGTGCACTGGTGAGTCGTGATTTTCAATACAGTGCAAATGCTTGGGAACTTACACAAATTCCCGCTACATGTGCTCATTGCTCGGCAGGATGTTCATTGATGTATGAAGTGCGTCACACGTCAAATTCGATTGGTGCTGCGCCGAAGATTTATCGTGTAACAAACGATTTTGAACACACGACTCTCTGCGGAGCAGGGCGATTTGGATTTGACTTTGCGGTTCAAGCAACTAAAGACGAATCCGAATTTGCTAAAGCAATCGGTGCATTATCAAATGGCAGTGCGATTCGTTTTAATTCACTGATTACCAACGAAGAGGCCCTGATTCTTCAGCAACTCAAAGAAAAAATGGGGCTAAAACTCTACAACGAAGAAGCACGTGCATATCAGAATTTTATGGCGGCTTACAGTTCGATCAGCGGCAAAACAGCGTTTGGTGGAAGCCTCGATGCAATTGCTCAAAGTGATGGGATCATTGTACTTGGCGGACGCATTACGACTGACAATCCCTCTGTTCGTTATGCTATGACAACGGCAGCTCGTCATAAAGGGGCAAAAGTTGTTTATATGCACCCGATCGAAGATGAATTGCTTCAAAATGTTGTAACTCAGTTTGTGAAATACGAAGTGGGAACGGAAGAGGGAGTTGTGGCAATGCTCGCAAAAACCCTTCTTGAGAGTGCTGATGTGAGTGATGAAACCCGCAACTTCTTTGATGGATTGGATGAGGGGTATTTGTGCGCCGAAAGCAATGTAGGCGATGAAGAGTATGCGCGCATCGCAAAATCATTTGCCAGAGCGAAACGAAAAACACTCGTAATCGGAAGCGATGTCCTGAATCATAAGCGCGCAGAGAACATCGCCCGCTTGTGCGCGATGATTGAGACTTATACTGAGTTCTCGGTTGTGGTTGTTGCTTCAAGTGTTAATACAATCGGAGTTTCTTTGATCTGTGATCTGGATGTTGATAACGGCGGTGAGAGTGTTGTCGGTTACAATGCTTCGGGTTCATACACGATGGGTTCTCTTGGAGATGTTAATCTTACACTGCCGTCTCTCAACAGCCAAGAGGGGACATTTGTCAGTATCAATCATCAAGTATTGCCAACCAATGTTGCGGTAGCGTTTGGGGGATATACCCTGAATGATTTAGCGAATGCTCTTGGATTACGTGCAGAAAATACCATTGATTATACGGCTAAACTCCCTGCTTCAAAGGGATTTGCCGAAAAATCATTCGATGATTTAGGAAACTTTTTCGGCGCGTTGGGTGAAGATTATCGCGGCTATATGCTTGAAACCTGTGATGTTGAAGCTGACGGTACTTTGGAAGAGATTGAGGATTTGCCGGAATTTAACGGCACGGTTGTCTATCGCTGTAATCCGGTAAACCAGTTTAACGCTTACACGGCCCGTACATCACAGCTCGAAAAAGAGGCAGCATTGCGCGGTTCAGCACAGTTTGCCGCTGCTGCAAAAATCGGTGATGGTGATAAAATTCGCATTGAATTTGCCGGTGAGACACAAGAGCGCATCTTTAAACTTGATTCGCTTCTCAAAGGGACCATTGCTTTGGTTCCGGCGTATGATACGGCATTTGGTGCATTGAATGAACAATATCGTTTTGAAAAGGTGAAAATTATGAAGATGGGGAGTGGATCATGAATGAAATCACGATAACCATAGACGGTAGAGCGGTCCAAACGCAAGAGGGTGAATACATCCTCAATGCGGCACGTGCTAATGGGATCTTTATTCCGGCTATTTGTTATCTTACACGATGTTCGCCGACATTGGCGTGCCGTATCTGTTTGGTTGAAGCCGACGGCAAACAAGTTTATGCGTGCAATGCAAAAGCTAAGAGCGGGATGGAGATTACCACTACCACTCCGAATATTTTGGCAGAGCGCAGAGCCATTATGGAAGTTTACGATGTGAATCATCCGTTAGAGTGCGGCGTGTGTGACCAATCGGGTGAGTGCGAGCTTCAAAATTATACATTGGAAGTGGGTGTCGATTCACAAACGTATTCGATCAAAGATACCCATAAGCCGGCACAGAATTGGGGATTGATTCACTATGACCCGGCATTGTGTATTATGTGTGAGCGTTGTATTACCGTTTGTAAAGACATGATCGGGGATGCGGCACTCTCCACGGTAGCTCGCGGAAGTGATGCGATTGAGGCTGAATTCAAAGAATCGATGCCGAAAGACGCGTATGCGATGTGGAACAAACTCAACAAATCGTTGATCGCTCCAAACGGCGGTGACACCCTTGATTGTACCGATTGCGGTGAGTGTTCATCGGTATGTCCGGTCGGTGCACTTGTGAGCAGTGATTATCAGTATACCTCAAACGCATGGGAACATAAGCAGATTCCGGCGACGTGTGCACACTGTTCGGCGGGATGTCAGCTCAGCTATGATATTAAACACACCTCTATCGAAAACCCGGAGGCTAAAATTTACCGTGTCAAAAATGAGTGGAACTATGTCTCTCTCTGCGGTGCGGGACGCTACGGGTACGATTTTGAAAATCGTGATGTTGTGAAAAATAAACCAGCCTTTGATGCCGCAATCGAAGCATTCAAAAAAGCGGACACCATTGCCTTTACGTCGACGATCACGAACGAAGAGGCGATGATCCTTCAACGTTTGAGCGAGAAGTACGGCTATCGCTTGGTGAATAACGAAGCGTTAGCGCTCAAAAACTTTTTGACTAGCTACAGCGGTGTGAGCGGTAAATCGCTTTACGGCGGAGATTTAAAACAAGTTCATGAATCCGATTTTGTCGTTTCGATCGGAAGTGCGCTCAAAACCGATAATCCGAATGCCCGTTTCGCGATGAACAACGCATTGTCGATGAACAAAGGGGCGGGATTGTATTTCCACCCGATCAACGATCCTGTTATCGCCGATATGTCCAAAAACGTCACGCAGTTCAACCACGCACCGATGATGGAAGAGGCGGCACTGTATTTGATGCTCGATCTTTTCGGAGATAAAGACTCATTACCCGCAGCCATTACGAAGTATTTGGCAAGTTTCCATTCGACGAAAACTATTACAGTGGAAGAGACAGTCGATGAAAAAGTGACCGAAACCGTTGTGAAAAAAGTGCTTAACGAAGAGAGTGGAATCGAAGAAGAGGTGAGCGAAGAGGTCACCAAAACGATCAAGAAAAAAGTCTCGAAAGAGGTGGAAGTGGATGAGAATGCCCTCTTTGCTCTTTTGAATGCCCCGGCAGGATTTAGTGATACTTTGACCAAATATTTGGCAAAAAAAGAGACGTTCAGCCTGATGGTAGGACCTGACCTTTATACCCATCCACACAGTGATAATTGTGCTCGTCTTGTTGCGTTGATTGAAAAATACACAGCTTTCAGTGTAACGATGATCCCGAATCTCTCCAATACCCTCGGGGCAGCGCTGATTTGTGATCTTGACAGTACACGCGGTAGTTTTACTATCGGTTATAACACAGCGGGTGATTTTATCTTGAGTGCATTAGGTAACGGTGATTTGGATATGCCATCACTGAATCAGCAAGAGGGGACATTGACCGGCATCGACAAACGGGTCAATCCAACCAATGCGGCTCTCGGATACGGTGGATACGTTCTTAATGATATTGCCTCTTCTTTAGGCGTTAGTGCAAAATTGACGGTCGATTACACGGCTCAGCTTCCGGTTACTGCTGGTTTTAAAGGAATCGATTTCGATACCCTTCCGAATCACTATACCAATAGCGGTGAAGAGGTTCGAGGTTATTGCCTTGATGTTCAAAATAGTGCGACAAGCGGTGATGAAAGTGTTAAAGGATTTGATTCGAATGCAGCGATCACCGATAAAGTGGTCTATTTGGCGAATCCGGTACTTCAATTTTCACCGTTCACGGCAGTATCGCATCAACTTCAAGCAAGCGGAGGTTTATATGTATCCGCTTCGGCAATGGAAGCCAATGGCTGGAATGAAGGGGACTCGGTGAGCGTTAAAACCGCGCGCGGTGAATTAAGCGTTAGCATCATTAAAGACGGTAAAATCGAGGGAGATATCGCTTATCTTCCGACATTTGATGCCGCTATCAATTCTGAGGCACTGTTTGACGGTTACCGTTTTACGTGCGTATCAATTCAAAAGGTGTAAAGCATGGATGTAGCATTTATCATCGAAACGATTGTTAAAATCGTCGTAATCTTGTTGATCTTCTCAGCGCTCGCAGGTCTTGGGACCTATTTTGAGCGTAAAGTGCTGGCGTTCATGCAACGCCGACTTGGACCGATGCACGTCGGACCGTTCGGATTGCTTCAAGTTGCAGCGGATGGGATCAAACTCTTTACCAAAGAGGATATTATCCCTCAAAATGTCGTTAAGCCGATTTTTAAAATCGCTCCGGTTATTACGGCGGCAACGGCATTTATGGCTTCTGCGGCAATTCCGTTTTGGCCGCAGTTTACGGTATTTGGATACACAGTGCATCCGATCGTTGCCGATATCAATGTCGGTATTCTTTACGTTTTAGGGGTTATGGCCATCGGATTGTACGGACCGCTCCTTGGGGGGATGGCATCAGCGAACAAATGGTCATTGATCTCTGCAGCACGTAGTGCCGCGATCTTCATTTCGTATGAGGTTATTTCGGGATTATCGTTATTGGCACCGTTGATGATGGTGGGTTCATTGTCATTAATCGACATCAATAACTATCAAGCAGGAGGGATCACCCACTGGATCGTATGGTCGCAGCCGGTCGCGTTTATCCTTTTTTGGATTGCCGCATTTGCTGAGACAGGACGTACTCCGTTTCACCTTGTTGCAAACGACCATGAAATTATCGACGGTTTCGGTACGGAGTATTCGGGTATGCGTTGGGGTCTTTTCTTCATCGGTGAATATGCGAATATGTTCTTTATCTCGTTTGTAATTGCAATCATCTTCTTGGGCGGTTTTGGTGATGGGACTATCGCAGGGGCAATTCAGCTCTTGATGAAAGTAGCGTTTTTCTTTTTCTTTTTCCTTTGGACCCGTGCTGCATGGCCGGATGTTCGACCTGACCAATTGATGTGGTTGTGTTGGAAAGTATTAATGCCGATCGCGGTGCTCAACATTGTTGTCACCGGTATCGTGATGATGTTCTAAGGAGGTTGGGTTATGCATCATGAAGAACCATTTACGAATCGTAATGTGAGCGAGTCATCGGCTTATTATTATGTTGATATCGAAACCTATCCGACTTCAGGATGGGATAAATTTAAACAAGTAGTCAAACGTACGTTTAACGGAGAGCTTTTCGTAGGTCTTTGGGTAGTACTGCGCGAGATGATCAAATTTGACATCCATACGCTCCAATATCCACTTGAAAAGCTCCCTATCGGACCGCGTTACCGTGCGGTTCATAAACTGTTACGTTTGTGGGAATCTGGATATGAGCGTTGTATCGGATGCGGATTGTGTGAAAAAATCTGTATCTCCGATTGTATCCGTATGGACACCCGTATCGATGAGAACAGCCGTAAAGAGGTAACCGAATACAGCATCAACCTCGGTCGTTGTATTTTCTGCGGTTATTGCGCTGAAGTGTGTCCTGAGCTGGCTATCGTTCATGGCGGGCGTTATGAGAATGCCTCTGAACAACGCGCCCATTTCGTTATCAAAGACGATATGTTAACCCCGCTTGATTTGCTAAAAGCAGGTGAACAAGCAGAATACCCAGGCTTCGGAGCCATCATCCCAGGAAGCGACGCGTCGGTCAAAAAGACCCCGTTGGCGTATTAAGGAGTCAATGTATGTTTGAAGCAATCGCTTTTTATCTGTTTGCGGCCCTCACGATCGTGATGTTTACCATCACGGTTATGACGAGCCAAGCGCTTTATGCGATTACCGCAATGGCGGCGGGGATGATTTTCATCTCGGCATTTTTCTTTATTTTGGGTGCCGACTTTTTGGGTGCGATCCAAATTATTGTTTATACCGGAGCGGTTATGGCGTTGTATGCATTTGGTATGATGTTTTTTGACACTACTCGTAATGTGGTTGAAAAACGGACTAATCCGCAAATCGTATTTGTTTTGGGTACGTTAGCGGCAGTCATGGTGGTAGCGATTTTCGTAGCACCGATCGTTTCCAATAATATTCAAGCCCTTTACCCGATCCAAGAAGGTGTCGGTAATTCTCAAGCCGTCGGTATGATTCTCTTTACGAAATATCTTGTTCCGTTTGAACTTGCAGCGGTTATGTTGTTGGTTTCAATGATCGGCGGGATTGTTTTGGCCGGTAAAAAAATGGATAAATCATTAACGTTGATGAAAGAAGAAGATATCGGTTCAATTGACGATGGTTTTGAAGAAATACAAGCAGGGGGACACCACTAATGGAAGTTACACTCACCCATTATCTTGTTTTATCCACTATTTTGTTTGCAATCGGTTTGATCGGGGTCATGCGCCGTAAAAATCTTTTGATGCTCTTTTTTGCAACCGAGATTTTACTTAATGCAACCAACATCGCATTTGCGGCGATTTCTCACTATATCGGTGATTTGAGCGGGCAAATGTTTGCATTTTTCATTATCGCGATTGCGGCATCGGAAGTAGCGATCGGGCTTGGTCTGCTCATCGTATGGTACAAACGTACCGGTAAGATCGACCTAGATCAAATGAATTCAATGCGAGGATAGGCTATGGAACTTTATTTATATATTGCACTCTTTGCTCCACTGGTAGGGTCGCTTTATGCGGCTCTTTTCAGTGCATCACCTAAATCGCAGCATGTCGGTATCGTGGCATCGGGATTACTCTTTACCTCTTTTGTGAGTAGTGCGATTTTGCTCTCTTACGTTTTGAGCGGACATATTGTTCATACCGAAATGATGACATGGATGGCGACAGGTGATCTTTATATCCCGTTTGGATTTGTGGTCGATCAAGTAAGTGTTGTTATGATGATGGTTGTTACCATCGTTTCAACCGTTGTTCATATCTACTCTATTGGATATATGGATCACGATAAAGGGTTTAACCGCTTCTTCTCATGGCTTTCAGCATTCGTTTTCTCGATGATGGTACTGGTTATGAGTGATAACTTTGCAGGTCTCTTTATCGGATGGGAAGGTGTTGGTCTTTGCTCATGGGGACTCATCGGCTTTTGGTACCACAAAGAGTCGGCTACGTGGGCAGCGAATGAAGCGTTTATTATGAACCGTATCGCTGACCTTGGGATGTTAATCGGTATTTTCTTGTTGTACTGGAATACCGGCTCACTCCAATACGATGTCGTATTTGCTGAAATTGGAAACCTTCCATTAGTGGTTACAACATGGATCGGTATTTTCCTCTTTATCGGGGCGATGGGTAAATCGGCGCAGTTTCCACTCCATACATGGCTTGCCGATGCGATGGAAGGTCCTACTCCGGTTTCTGCGCTGATTCACGCGGCAACCATGGTTACCGCAGGGGTTTATCTCGTTGTTCGTGCCAATCCGATTTATGATTTGATCCCGAATGTCGGGATCTTCATTGCAAGCCTCGGGGCTTTTGTTGCCCTTTTTGCGGCATCGATGGCACTGGTTAACCGCGATATGAAACGTATCATCGCGTATTCAACCCTATCACAGCTCGGATACATGTTCGTAGCCGCAGGTTTGGGCGCATACTGGGTTGCATTGTTCCACCTTATGGCACATGCCTTTTTCAAAGCGTTGTTGTTCCTCGGTGCGGGTAATGTTATGCACGCCATGCACGATGAACTCGATCCGTTTAAGATGGGTGGATTGCGCAAAGTGATGAAAGGGACATTTATTATGATGACCCTCGCTTCCGTCGCATTGGCCGGTATCTATCCGTTTGCCGGATTCTTCTCGAAAGATTTGATTTTGGAAGTTGGATTTGTTGAACACCATTATGTTATCTATACGGTATTGTTATTGACTGCAGGACTAACAGCGTTTTACTCATTCCGTCTTGTAGCGTTGATCTTCCATGGGGAAGAGCGTTATAAGCTTTTCGGTATCCACCCGCATGAAGCGTACAAATTTATGTTGGTGGGAATGTCACCATTGCTTATTTTGGCAATCATTGCAGGTTCATTTAAAATGACCTATTATCAATTGGTGATTAACATTCTCCCCGATACCCAATATCATGTACACAGTGAAATGACCTATTGGATTATGACGATCGGAACACAACTGTTTGTAATCGCGGCAATTGCATTCGCTTACAAAAAATACAGCAATTGGAACAGCGTACCGGACGGTACCTCTAAAATGGAAAATAGTTTTGGCTACAAATTACTCTGGAATCAGTATTACATTCCGAAGTTTTATGAAGAGGTGTTTTCTAAACCGTATGCAGAACTCTCTAAAATCGCGTGGAAACAAATCGATCTTAAAATCGTTGATGCAACGGTTGATGGGATCGCAAATATCATCTACAAAACGGGTGAAAATACACGCGATATTCAAAATGGAAATCTCTCCACGATGCTTCGTTGGATGGTCGTCGGTTTAGTTGTTTTAATAACACTGGCCTTCGCCTTTACCGTCGGATACAACGCGGTTGGCGCTTAAGGAGTAATGATGATAGATCATATTTTAACACTTTTAATTTTCTTCCCTGCATTGGCTGCAATGCTCGGGTTTGTCGTCACAAAGGATAGCATGCGTGCGTACGGTATTGCCGTTGCATTCATCGAATTTGTCCTCTCTTTGTGGTTGTGGTATGCGTACGATCCGATGATCTCGGGGATGCAGTTTATGGAGTCAATGCCGTTGATTCCGCAGTTTGGTATTAATTACCTCTTAGGTGTCGATGGAATTTCACTGTTCATCATTATCCTTTCAACATTTTTCACGTTGATCGGTATTGCATCATTAACCGAAACACGCCGTTTAAAAGATTTGATTATCACCTTGCTGTTTCTTGAAATGACAATGGTGGGTGTATTTGCCGCTCTTGATGCGATCGTGTTTTATGTATTTTGGGAACTTTCTCTTGTTCCGATGCTCTATATCATCGGAGCATGGGGCGGACCGTTGCGTATTTACGCGTCGATCAAATTTTTTCTTTATACTTTTACCGGTTCATTGGTGATGCTCGTCGGTATGCTCTTTATGGCGTACTTCTATTACCAAGCAACAGGACAATGGAGTTTCTCAATCCTTGAGTGGTACCGTTTGATTTTGCCGGAGAACTTCCAGTTGTGGTTGTTTGCCGCATTCTTTTTGGGCTTTGCGATCAAAGTTCCGATGTTTCCGTTCCACACCTGGCTTCCGTATGCCCACGGTCAAGCACCAACCATCGGTTCGGTTATTTTGGCAGCAATCTTGCTCAAAATGGGTACGTACGCATTTGTACGTTTCTCATTGCCATTGTTCCCGGACGCATCCGTATTCTTTATGTTCCCGATTGCTATTATCGCGATCATTATGATTATCTATACGGCGATGGTAGCGTATGCGCAAGAAGACATTAAACAAGTGGTTGCCTACAGCTCGGTTTCTCACATGGGGGTTATTATCCTCGGAACGTTTGCGCTCAATGTTGAAGGGGTCAGCGGTTCGGTATTTTTAATGCTGGCACACGGTGTTGTTTCAGGGGCGCTGTTCTTGCTGGTCGGCGTTATTTACGATCGCCGCCATACGAAATTGATGTCAGAATTTGGTGGTCTTGCAACCGTTATGCCGCGTTATGCAACCATTTTCGGAATCATGATGATGGCTTCTGTCGGTTTGCCTTTGACCATTAACTTCGTAGGGGAATTCTTGAGTTTACTCGGTTTTTACAAACAGTCTCATATGTTAACCCTCACCGCCGGTGTCGCGATTATCGTTGGAGCTATCTATATGCTTGCGGCGTACAAAAAAATGTTCTTTGGAACCGTTACCAATGAGGCAAATCGTAACTTGAAAGACGTTAACCGTACCGAGATGCTTGGGTTGATACCTTTGGTTATCGTGGCAATTTGGTTGGGTATCTATCCAAAACCGGTATTAGAGCCGATCAATAACAGTGTTGAGTCCGTCATTCAGTTGATGCACGATAAAGCACAAAGTCCTGAAGCAAAAGCACGTATTCCTGATTTAACAGGTAAGAATGATACTATCTCACTGCAGGAGGCGCACTAATGTTGGAGCCGATTAATGTTTCACTAGCGTCGCTTAATTTAGCGACCTTAGCTCCGATGGTTGTCGCAATCGTTGGTGCACTGACTATTTTAGTGATCGATATGATAAAGGGGGGGTTAAACAAATCATTATACGTAATGATCAGCCTTCTTTTCTTACTCCTTGATTTGGGTGCATTGGTCGATTTTGCCGGTGTTTTTCTTAAAAACGGAACGATTTTAGGGTTCTTTGACGTCATGCTGATGGATGGGATTGCGATCCTTTCACAAATTATTATTGTTGTCGGGTCCATGCTATTTATCCCATTGGCACTAACCTCAAAACGTTTTCATGAGTATGATTATCCTGAGTATTTTGCCCTCTTCTTGTTTATGATTGCGGGCTTCCAGTTTATGGTAGCTACCGATAATCTTATTTTGATTTTTGTCGGTTTAGAGACAGCATCGTTGGCACTTTATACCTTGATCGCCTTACACAACCGTTCTAAATCGTTTGAAGCGGCAGTGAAGTATTTTACGATGGGCGCACTGGCAGCCGGTTTCTTTGCATTCGGTTCGATGATTTTATACGCCATCAGCGGTTCGGTTGAAATTAACCAAATTGCTACCGTATTGGCAGAAGATCATTACAGCAATATCGGATATGTACTTGTCGCAATGGCATTTATGATCGCGGCATTTGGATTCAAACTCTCAATGGTGCCGTTTCATACGTGGACACCGGACGTATATGAGGGTTCATCAGCGGCACTTGCCGGTTATATGTCTATCGTTCCGAAAATCGCAGGATTCGTCGTCGCAATGCGTTTGTTCGAATTCTTGGTACACAGCGGTGTCGTATGGCTTCAAGTGATTCTCTACATCGGAGTGGTTGTGACGATGACCGCTTCGAATATCTGGGCATTGGTTCAGAGCGATGTTAAACGTATGTTGGCGTACAGCTCTATCAGTCATGCCGGTTTTGTAATGGCGGCAATTTTGATCGGTACGACACAATCAAATACGGGTTTATTCTTGTATTGGGCATTGTTTAGCTTTACCAATCTTGGTGCGTTTACCATGCTATGGGTAAACCGTCAGAAAAATCTCCTTCCGGGACAAAGTTCGGATCATCCGTACGAAAAATTCTCAGGTATGGTAAAAACCATGCCGATGGGTGCGGTGATGATGGCGTTGTTTATGCTCTCTCTCGCCGGTATTCCACCGTTTGGTCTGTTTTGGGGTAAAATATACATGATTGGTTCAGCGGTAAGCGCAGGATATACCGTTCTGGCTCTTATTATGGCGCTTAACTCGGCAATCGCAGGGTATTATTACCTCAAATTGATTGTTTTCATGTTTATGAAAGAGCCGATGGTAGGGTATGAAAAGTTCTATTTTATGAATGCTTCACTCTCTCTCAAAACCATTATCGGGATAGCAGTTGTCGGGACTATTTTTGCAGTCTTTGCCGTGAATCCTTTGTTGAAAGTTATTACGCTATTCGTGTATAATAGCGGCTATTAAAAGGAAGATAAAAGGGGGATAGATTGAGATACTGGATCATTCTATCTCTTTGGTTCCCCCTTTTGGCATTAGAACTTACCCTTCAGAGCGGTAAAGAGAGTGGGGAAAAATACAGCGTTCTCCATCTTCGCGAATCTTCCCCCTTTACGTGTCAAGCCACACAAGATGATTTTGGTGAGACAAAGCGTATTGACTGCCGTTTTCCCAAATCCCCTAAACAAAAATTTCCTCCGATTGACAATGAAAGGTTTAGCGTTAGTGCAGCCACATCACCCCAAGGATACATCCTAACGATTCTTCCTAAGTCTAAAATGAAATTAATGCCGGTAGTGTTTAATCTCACGAAAGAGTCCGATACCTATCAATCGGATGTGAAAAAGTCGAGCCACTGGAGTGTAGTCGGGTATGCGAAAAAACTCCCTTTGCTCAGTATCTCGGCACCTTCTGCCGATGGGATTAATTTTCCGGTAAAAATTAAAAAAAATAACCGCCCATATATTGGAGGATTGGATCTCAAGGGAAATCCGATCAAAATATCACGAGTGCAAGATGTAACCGATTATATGAATATGAAAAAGGCGTATGAGGCTAAAGATTACGATAAAGTTCTTGAACTCTCCGAATATACTCTAAAAAATTATCCGAAAACCGTCTTTAAAAATGAATTGATGCTCTATCAAATTCGAGCGCTTCATTATGAAGATGAATCCGAAAAGCTCTTGGAAATCGGTAAGCAGTTTTTGAGACTTTATTCTTCGGACCCTAATCTTGCCGAGGTATTGGCATATATGGGGAACGCCTATGGAAAAGTGGGTCAGAGTACGGATGCCGATTACTTTTTTGATCGTTTGTTTAATGAACAATCAGAAAGCCCATTTGCGTCACTCGGGATGATTTACAAAGCAGAACAGCTGGAAAATTCCGGTAGTTCAAAACAAGCGATGATTTATTATCAACGTTCACTTGCAACAAGCAGTGATGTCGGTATAGCGTCTAAAGCGGCATTTAGACTCGCACAGATTGAACTGGCTAATGGTAATACCAAACAAGCCGCACACTACATTGAAAAAATCACCTCTGCAAATTCCAAGTATTTAAAAGAAGTACTTGAAGATGCGATGCTAATGGCAGAAACATTTTATGACCGAAACGATCCTAAAACAGCTTTACGCATTACCGAGGCACTTTTAAGTGTGATCGATCCGAAATCGTCCGTGCATCCGCAATTGTTGAAAAATCTTGGATTTCAGTATGCTAAAGCGGGAAAACAAAATGAAGCGCTGAAACGGTTTAATGAATATCTGGAAACGTATAAATACGGTGAATTCGTTGAAGAGGTACGACGGGCAAAAGACGGATTGTTTTTTGAAGATGGGGAGAAAAACACCACTGAAGAGATCAAAAAATACGATGATCTGATTGGACGTTACGGAGATGACAGTGTCGGTCGAAAAGCATTGTATAAAAAAGCGCAGTTATTATTAAAAGAGAAAAAATACCAAGAGGTATTGGATTTAGAAGATGAGCTGTACCGTTTGGATTCGACCGAGTATCCGCAGACCAATACGTTGATTTCAAAAAGTGCCATTGGATTGGAAAAATCGTTTTTGAAAGAGGGCAAATGCGCTGAGGCGATGAAATTTCAGAAAATGTACAAAATAAAACTTCTTCCGGAATGGGATGAGGCCCTTTTTAACTGTGCACTGAAAACGACACAATATGCTACCGCTAAAAAAATAGCGCAAAGACATCTAAAAGCCCCATCGGTAGCTGAACGTCAAGTGTGGCTATCGCGTATGGTAAAAACGCAGTTTGGTTTAGGGGAGTATAAAGAAGCGATTAAAGGGGGCGAAGAACTGATAACCCTTTTGGGTGTTGAGAAAAACCCTCCGCTTAATGATATCTATCGCACGATGTATGATGCGGCACAGCGTGTCGGAGATGCCGAGGGGATGATACGTCATGTCAAATTGATCGAAGCTGCCTACCAGAATGATTTTAAAGATATCGAGCGTTATACCCAAATGGTGAGTTTAGGGCTGAAACGCAAAGATGAAGCGATGACGCAAACCTATGCTCGTAAGGTGATGGCGTTGCAAGAGCGGACGAAAACCTATACGCAAAGCCCTTATATTGAATTTACGTTGGCTCAATCGTACCAAAATATCGGAAAAGACACCGATGCGTTAAAAGTATTGAGAACACTAAATCCGCGTAAGCTGGTGAATGAAAAACGCTCACGTCAGCAGTATTTGATCGGAGCAATTGAGCAAAAATTGGGGAATAAACGTCAATCCAGAGAGGCGT
Organism: Sulfuricurvum sp. RIFCSPLOWO2_12_FULL_43_24; assembly: GCF_001829605.1. Classification (NCBI taxonomy): domain Bacteria; kingdom Pseudomonadati; phylum Campylobacterota; class Epsilonproteobacteria; order Campylobacterales; family Sulfurimonadaceae; genus Sulfuricurvum; species Sulfuricurvum sp. RIFCSPLOWO2_12_FULL_43_24. The sequence continues at coordinate 39,101 of NZ_MIBT01000059.1, forward strand.
TTAATGCGAGTATCAAAGCCGATAAAAACTCCGCATGGGGAAAACTGGCCAAAGACGCACTGTCACTATTTTAAAATTATTTCGGCGATACCCATGAGTTCTTCGGATAAACCGCTGGCACTCAAAGTAAACTGATGAGTATTAAAAGTCTGTTGCCGCTTCGCTAATTGTCCTGTATGGATGCTGATCTGATCGATAAGCTCATTTTTTGTCAGTTTTCCGTCTAAATACTCCAATGTTTCAACTATCCCGATCGATTTCATACTGTTGGGGATTCTTCCGTAGAGACGTTCGAGCTCGGCAACTTCATCAATCAGTCCCGAATGAATCATTTTGTCGGTACGCAGAGCAATTCGATTGCGCAGTATCTCCCGATCAACCTGCAAATTGAGTACGGGACACTCGGTGATGATCGGCTGCGGCGGATGAGCGTGAAACCATTCTGAGGGAGCCAACCCCGATTCGAGATAGATGAGGAGCATTTTTTCGATCCGATAGGTATCACTTGGAGTGATTTTATCCATTGTGAGAGGATCGATATCGCTCAATAGACGATGACATTCACTCAGATCACTGAGCATAGCTTTTGTTTTTTGCAGAGTCTCAGGAGAATAATCGGGAATTTTAGATAAACCATCGATCATGCTTTTGAGGTAAAAACTGCTTCCGCCGACAATGATGATGTTTCGGTTTTCCCTCAACGCTTTATTTCGTATGGAGTGATATTCATCGATAAAAGTGATGACGCTGGCTGTTTCATCCGGTTTGAGCCGATCAATGCCGAAATGCTCTACCATTGAGAGCTCAGATTTGGAAGGTTTAGCCGAGGCGATATCGATCTCTTTATAGATACTGAGAGAATCGATGGAGAGGATTAGGGCATTATACTGCTGTGCAAGAGAGAGTGCCAAATCACTCTTGCCTGATGCCGTGGAACCGATAATCGCTAAGGTTTTCATAAATGACATTATATAACTTTTAGTTAAAGCGTTCGCCCTGAGCTCAAGGAAACATCGCTTCGCGTGCGGTATCCTTGTTTTGTCGAAGGGTAATTTTATGGTTCGACGAGCTCAGCACGAACGGATTTTATGATGACAAAGAGAATTTACGATAAAATAAAGTCATTATGATTGAAAAGGGTTATTGTGAAACGATTAGTGAAAAGATTACAAGACTTTAATGAGCTGGTGATGTTTCAGCACAGTGTCTTTTCGCTCCCTTTTATTTTTATTGCGATGATCGTAGCGGCGGATGGCTGGTTTGGCTTTAAACTTCTCATTTTGGGTGCATTGGCAGCGATCAGTGCCCGTAATGCAGCCATGGGATTTAACCGCTATGTCGATCGCGTTTACGATCAATATAATCCCCGCACAGCAGGACGTCCCAGTGTGGATGGCCGTCTGGACGGGGCATCCATTGCTATTTTTACCGCTGTCAACGCTTTAGTCTTTATGGCGGTAGCCTATTTTGTCAACGATTTAGCATTTTATGTGAGTCTGCCGGTACTTCTGGTACTGTTTAGTTATTCGTATTTCAAACGCTTTAGTTCGATGGCTCATATCGTCTTAGGGATATCATTGGGCCTTGCACCGATGGCAGGGGCAATAGCGGTTTTGGGAACGGTACCTCTGTGGTCCGTTTATTTGAGTATTGGCGTCGTTTTTTGGGTGGCAGGGTTTGATTTGCTGTATTCATTGCAGGATATGGAATTTGATAAAACAAATGGCCTTCACTCTATCCCATCACGTTATGGGAGCAGTGCTACCCTTAAAATTTCCGTTACCTTTCATCTTTTGAGTGTTCTGTTCTGGGGGCTCTTTGTCAGTACCGCAGAGTTAGGATTCTTTGCTGTTGCCGCTATTGTTTTTAGTGCCTTGATGCTTACGTATGAGCATTACCTCGTACGTAAAGATTTTACTCAGATCGATCGGGCTTTTTTTACGGTGAACGGCTATTTGGGCTTTGTGTTTATCGGATTGATTATTTTAGATAAGGTGGTAAATCTATGAGTGATGTACGTTTGATTGAAGCTCCGCTAGAGATCATATTTAGTGTTGAGAGCAGCAACAAAGTTGAATTTGATCGTGAATATATACAGCTGAGCGAAGTAGAAAATGATGCAATAGGCCAATGGCTCCGTAACGCAAGAAGTAAAGGTGAATCGGTGGATGATACGGTAGTGATACAGCTGTTGGTTGAACTGTATCGAAAAATAGATCACTTAGAACAGGTATTGCTCCTGAGTGCACCGAAGAGGACTGTGTTATCGTATGAGGGCAAGATTAGTAGAATCGGGTATGAGCATTTTGAACTGCTTGAGCCGCAGCTTGAAATCGGCCAAAATTATTACGCGCGACTCGAAATGCCGGTCCATCCTAAGAGGGAAGTCAGTTTTTATTTTGAGGCTCTTTCTCCTACTCTGGCGAAAATTGTTCGGATGCACCAAAAAGATACCAGCGACTGGGCAAGTTACATGATGGCACGTGAGCGAGCTATAATTCGCCATTTAAAAGGATATGAATGAATTACACCATCGAGATAGCTCTTGTCGCGTTGGCAATATTACTCATGGGGCTTATTTATTATGTCATCAGCAAAGAGGGGGAAGTCGCTTCACAAATTCGTTCGATTGCCAAGGCGGTCGATGATCTGCATCGTGAACTCTTTATGATGGACAAACGGCTTAAGCAAGAGCTGGAGATTATTGCCTCGCTTCAAGAGAGTACTCCTATGAGTCAGAGTTCTCTTCATGCTGAGCTTGGGCGTGAGGTGAATGAAATCTCGGTTCCGATCCTGGAGTCATTGGCTCATATCGAAGGGAGTTTGAGTGCTTATAAAGAGAAGACGGAGAACCGATTACGTTACCTCGAAGAGCGAATCCGAAATCTCTCTCTTCCTACGTCGATCAGCGGGTTAGATGATGAAAAAGTGATTAGCCGCTACAATCAAGGATTGGAAGTCGATGCTATCGCCAAAGAACTTCGCCTTTCAAAAGCGGAAGTAGAATTTGTTCTAAAAATCAATCAGCTTCGCTGATGGTGTATTAATTACTTTTTAAGCTTATCTAGCTATAATTTCGTTCTCTTTAAAATGCGTCCGTAGCTCAGCTGGATAGAGCACCGGTTTGCGGTACCGGCGGTCAGGGATTCGAATTCCTTCGGGCGCACCACTTACAAACACCGTAATTATCAACCCTTCAACTCCTAAAACCAAACACCTAAGAATCCAATCATTCGCATCATTGATCCCACTTTTTTTTGATAACTCTATTTTTCGTCATCTTGTACTTGATACAGGAGATGGATAGATTCCGTGTCGTGGCACGGAATGACGATATTATTGTTTATTTTTTCGTGCAGTAATTTCGCCCAAAAAGCTTTCCAGGTCGTATTTAACGCGGTATTGCGGAGTGAGGATATGGATGAGGATGTCACCCAGATCAATTGCAACCCAGTCTCCGCTTTCATCAACGTACAAAAACTGCTCTTCGGGTTTGAGCCCTTTTTTGAGGTGATCGAGCAACGCTATGGTGTGACGCTCTCCTAATGATGATGCGAGAATAACGTAGTCGGCGAAATAATCGCTACCATGAAGGTCGAATACTTCGATTGCTTCGGCTTTATTTTGATCGAGAATAGCACTGATCTTTTCAATTCGTGGGTTCACAGATGTTCCTTGTAGTAGGTTGTAATTTTTTGTTCGATATTCGCCTCCAACCCCAAAGGGCTTCCCGAGGCACGAAAATCGCTTGAACTGATCGGTGCGTTGATAGTGAGCCGAATCATATTTTCCGGGATTGGGATGTCGGAGCGTGCTGCAACGACCCAGTGCACCATAGTATTAAGTTCATCAAAAGAGTGCCAAGTCGGCAGTTTTTCGAGATTATCGGCTCCGATAATGAGGTAAATCTCATCGCATTGAGTCGTATAATGTTTTACCGTTTCGATGGTATACACACTTTTTTCTTGGGTGATCTCAAAATCGCTGATTTCTACCTTTTCCAAAGGGGCAAAAATTTCTTTCAACCACTCGTAACGGAATGCTCCATCAGCGACAACGGAGGGCTTGAACGGATTGCGCCATGCAGGGACAATAATAACCTTATCGACACTCAAAACTTCCAGCGCTTTGGTAACGACAGCGACATGTCCGGCATGCGGCGGATCGAAACTGCCGCCGTAGAGTGCAAGCTTCATGAGCCTCAACTTCTTTTAATCGAAATTATAACCGATTTTTGGTAAAATAACCCCCTATTTTGTGTTTAGGATAAGGTGATGGCGCTGAAGATAGCTATAAACGGATTTGGCCGCATCGGCCGCTGTGTTACCCGTCTAATCGCCGCACGTAATGATGTGGAGCTTGTCGCGATCAACGACATGGCTTCAATCGATATGGTGCTCTATCTATTGCAAAATGATTCCGTTCACGGACAGTTTGAAATTGATGTGAAAAAAGTGGAGGATGGGTACCTTCAAATCGGAAAAAATACGGTTCGTATTCTGTGTGAAAAGAATCCTGAAAATCTTGATTTCGGTGCACTGGGCGCGGATGTTGTTTTCGAGTGCAGCGGTCTATTTTTGAGTGGAGCATCAACGTCGCATCATTTGGCAAAAGGGGTTAAAAAAGTGATTCTCTCCGCCCCAACCCAAGACAGTGCAATTCCGACATTCGTCTTAGGGGTTAATGAACATTTGTATGCGGGGCAAGATATTATCTCGAACGCTTCGTGCACAACGAATTGTTTGGGGCCGATTGCCAAAATCATTGATGAGACATTTGGGATCGAAAAAGGGTTGATGACGACGATCCATGCGTATACGAACGGTCAAGCGATTATTGATTCGGCGCATGGGAGCGATATGCGCCGTTCACGTGCGGCAGCACTCAATATGATCCCTACCACCACCGGTGCGGCAAAAGCGATCAGTATCGTCCTCCCGAATCTGGAAGGGAAGCTTCATGGGCAAAGTGTTCGTGTCCCTACTCCGGATGTCTCGATGGTCGATTTGAATGTTCTGGTAGGTAAGTCAACTACCAAAGAGGAACTAAGCGCTCTTTTTAAGTCGTATGCAAATGGAAAGATGCAGGGGATTTTAGAAGTGGATGAACGTTATCGTGTTTCGCAGGATTTTGTCGGGTCGTCTTACAGTGCCACAGTGGCAGATGACTTGATTCAAGTTATTGACGGAAATCTGATTAAAATCATGGCATGGTACGATAACGAATGGGGCTATTCAAACCGCCTTATCGAAATGGCATTGTTTATTAATAAACAATAAAATATAATAAATTTAATCTTACAGTAAGAGGAAATAATGGAATTATTGAACATCAAAGAGTGTGACATCTACGGTAAAAAAGTATTTATCCGATGTGATTTTAATGTCCCAATGGATGATTATGGCAATATTACCGATGATCGCCGTATCCGTTCAGCCCTTTCAACGATCAATTATTGTCTTGATCAAAAATGTGCAATTATTTTGGCTTCTCACTTTGGTCGTCCAAAAGGGGAACGTGATGATAAATATACTCTTGCTCCGGTAGCTCGACGATTGCATCAGTTATTAAAAATAGACGTACAGATGGCGGAAGATGTTGTCGGAGAGAGTGCGATGAAACTCTCAGCGCTTTTGAAAGGGGGAGAGATTTTATTGCTGGAAAATCTTCGTTTTGAAAAAGGGGAGACGAAAAACAACCCTGAATTCAGTGCTTCTTTGGCGTCGATGGCTGAAGTATACATCAATGATGCATTTGGTGTGAGCCATCGTGCCCATGCTTCGGTTGAGGGTATTACACAACATTTTGATAATGCCCATAAAGCAGCGGGTTTTTTACTCCAAAAAGAGATTCAATTTTTCGGTGTTTTGTTAGAGCGTCCGGTCAGACCGTTTGCGGCGATCGTCGGAGGATCGAAGGTTTCAGGAAAACTCGAAGCACTCATTAACCTTTTACCGAAAGTGGATAAAGTTCTTATCGGTGGCGGTATGGCGTTTACATTTCTCAAAGCCTTGGGGTATGATGTCGGTAATTCATTGGTTGAAGATGATTTGTTGGATGAAGCGATCAACATTATGAATGAAGCCAAACGTCTCGGTGTCAAATTTTACCTTCCGGTGGACGTTGTTGCCGCTGAGAAATTTGCTCCTGACGCGATGAGCCGTTTATGCAGTGTCCAAGAGATCCCTGCCGGATGGATGGGACTGGATATCGGACCGGCAACGGTACGGCTTTATCGTCAAGTACTTGCGGATGTTCAAACAATTTTGTGGAATGGACCGATGGGTGTGTATGAAATGGATCGCTTTTCGCGAGGATCCAATAAAATTGCCCATTTTGTTGCGGATTCGTATGCAACGACGGTAGTCGGCGGCGGTGACACGGCTGATTTGGTTCAACGCATCGGATTGGACGAGGAGATGACGTTTATCTCTACGGGCGGCGGAGCATCGTTGGAACTACTCGAAGGAAAAATTCTTCCGGGCGTTAAACCCTTAATGAAATAAATATGACTAAATTCCGTTCGTGGTGAGCTCGTCGAACCATGAACAAACCGCTTACCCTTCGACAGGCTCAGGGCGAACGGATAATGTCTCAAGAAGCCTAAGATAAAGGAGTTACCATGATTTTATGCGCTAATTTCAAAGCGAACAAAACACGTCAAGAGACACGTGCTTATATGGCGGTAGTGGAGTCATTTGTAAGTGCAAACGATATCAGTGATACGATTATCGTATTTCCTCCCTTTACGGCGCTAGATCATGACCCCCGTAATGTTTTGATTGGTGTTCAAAACGCTTACCCTGTCCAAAATGGTGCGTATACCGGAGAGATTGCACTCGAGCAGCTGGAGGAATTCGGGATTAAGACGATCCTCATCGGTCACTCTGAGCGTCGTCACGTTATCGGTGAGACACAAGAACAGATTGCGGCAAAATTCCGTTTTTTCGCGGATCAGGGATTTGCAATCGTCTACTGTGTCGGTGAACCTCTCGAAGTACGTGAAGAGGGTGATGCTGCCCTGCTGTCGTATATTGAGAAACAGTTTGAAGGGATCGATCTCTCTTACGCTGATTTGATTTTGGCGTATGAGCCGGTATGGGCAATCGGAACGGGGCTGACTCCATCCAATCGTGATATTGAACTGCTTCACGGAGTACTTCGGGGGAAAACGCATGCGCCATTGCTTTATGGCGGAAGTGTAAAAGTGGAAAATGCGGGTGAAATCATGGCTTTAGAGAATGTGGACGGTGTTCTTGTCGGATCAGCCTCTCTCAGTGCCAATGATTTTTGCGAAATGATTGCTCAAGCAGCGGAATTAAATACAGAAGAGGAGAATAATTAATGTTAATGCAAGGGAAAAAAGGTCTGATCGTAGGTTTAGCCAACGATAAATCAATCGCATACGGGATCGCACAGGCATTGCACGCTCAAGGGGCGCAAATGGCGTTCACCTATCTCAATGAAGCGTTGCAAAAACGGGTAGAACCGATCGCAGCGAGTTTTAATAACTCCCCGGTTTACAAACTTGATGTTTCCGATGAGAACGATATGGAAGCGATTGCGGCAAAAGTGGCGGCGGATTTCGGTCAAATTGACTTTTTGGTTCACTCAGTTGCATTTGCTCCGAAAGAAGCACTTACCGAAGGTTTTATGAAAACGTCTAAAAGCGCATTTCAAATCGCAATGGATGTTTCGGTCTATTCTTTGATCGATTTGACCAATCGTCTTGAGTCTGTTTTAGCTCCGGGTGCATCGATTATCACCCTCAGTTACCTCGGCGGACCGAAATACATCCCGAACTATAATGTTATGGGAGTTGCTAAAGCAGCGCTCGAATCAACGGTGCGTTATATGGCGGTAGAGCTTGGCGCATCAAAAGGACAACGGGTAAATGCGATCAGTGCAGGGCCTATCCGTACCCTTGCAGCCAGCGGTATCGGTGATTTCAAACAAATTCTGAATTGGAATGAGGCCAATGCGCCACTTCGTAAAAACGTTACGATCGAAGAGGTCGGAAACTCCGCGATGTATTTGCTCAGTGATCTCTCAAGCGGTGTAAGTGGTGAAGTTCATTACGTTGATGCGGGTTATAATATTATGGGAATGGCAGCTGTTGAGAAAAATGCAGAAG
>NZ_MIBT01000060.1:0-73926 GCF_001829605.1 Sulfuricurvum sp. RIFCSPLOWO2_12_FULL_43_24
TTAGTCTGCAGATGTTTACCTACTCAAAATCTACCCTAAAGAGGTTACTGGTGGAAACGCTGATACTGATTGTCGAAGATGAACAGGATATTTTGGAACTGATGGAGTATCACTTAGGAAAAGAGGGGTACGAGACCATCGGATTTCTCAATACTAAACACGTCGTCAATGTCCTCGAAGAAGAGAAAGTCGATCTCATCCTCATGGATCGTAATCTCCCCGGTGCCGAGGGGAGCGAGTTTGTCGAATCACTTCGCAAACGGGGTATCCAAACTCCCGTCATTTTCGTCAGTGCAAAACACAAAGACGAAGAGATAGAGCAGGGGTTTGAACGTGGTGGGGATGATTACATCACCAAACCTTTCAGTATGAAAGAGCTGATTTTACGGGTCAAAGCGATTTTACGCCGTACTAAGAAACTCTCTGCCGAGGGGAATCTCACCTACCGTGACATCTCTCTCAACCTCGCAGCTCGTACCGTAGCTATCAACACAACCCCTGTTGAACTCACCAAACTCGAATTTGATCTCCTCCATGCTCTGATCGTGAATGAAAACGTCGTGCTTGAACGCGATTACCTCTTAGAACACGTATGGGGCGGCGATGAAGTGTATCAAGATCGTACCGTCAACGTTGCAATCAATCGCCTCAAAGAAAAAATCGACCCCGATAAGTCAAAAGAATACATAAAAACTGTACGGGGAGTTGGTTACACACTGTGCTAAGAATTCATCAGCTCTTTTTCCTCAATGTTTTAGGTCTCTTTATTGCCGCACTTTTTGTTGCCTCACTGATTAGCTACTTTACCCTCAAATCGATGATTATTCACGACGGAGAAGAACGGCTGATCGAAAATATCAATCTCCTCGAACCACTCCTCACAACAACTCAAGACTTTGACCGTTTTGTCGCACAGGCAGCGGGAAGAACCTTTCTCCGTGTTACCGTAATCGATGAATCAGGAGAGGTCATCGCTGAAAGCGATGCCGATAAAGAGACGATGGAAAACCACGCAGGTCGCGTCGAAGTGATGCATGCAATGACCGAACCTTATGGGGTAGCAGTTCGCTATTCAAACACCATTAAAACCGATTTTATCTACGTTGCCCATAAAATCAATACTCCCGATAAAACATTTTATATCCGTCTGGCTATGAGTTTAGAGGGGGTAATGGACCATTTTTATGCGCTTTGGATTCAACTCGTGGGGGCATTTGGCGCGTTGATCATCCTTGCCCTCATTATCGCCTATAAAATCTCCAAAAAAGCGCGCTTTGATATTCTGCAAATTACCAATTATCTCGATCAGATATCGGCTAAAAACTATCGTGCAGTTCTGAAGCCCGAATATTTTAGAGAGTTCCTGCAAATTTCCATCATGCTCAAAAACTTGGTTAAAAAGCTCAATAACCGAGACAAACAAAAGCGCAAACACACCGCCAAACTTCGTCTCATCAACAAACAGCAAAACGATATCCTCTCCGCCATCAGCCATGAGTTTAAAAACCCGATCGCCGCGATTATGGGTTACGCCGAAACCCTCCATGATGATCTCTCGCTCGATCCGAAAATTCGAGAGAAGTTTTTAGACAAAATCCTCTCCAATACCCATCGTGTAACCCTAATGTTAGACCGTCTCGCCCTCTCAGTGAAACTGGAAAACAACGATCTCTCCATCAAACCCACCTTGTTTGAACTTTCCGATGTTTGCTTGGACTCCATTTCAATCTTACAGGCCAAATATTCCGATCGATCCATCCGTTATGTCGGGATATCCAAAACCGTATTTGCCGATAAAACGATGATAGAGCTGATCCTTACTAATTTGATCGACAACGCTTTGAAATACTCCGAGGAAGAGGTTACCGTTACCCTTACCGATACAACAGTCAGTATCAGCGATAAGGGGATCGGTATCGCTTCATCCGAACTGGACAAAATTACCTCTAAATTTTACCGCGTCCAAAAAAATCGCTGGGATAATTCCATGGGATTAGGACTCTCCATCGTCAGCTATATCCTCAAACTGCATGATACTGAACTGCGTATCGAAAGTACGCAAGGGGTCGGTTCAACCTTTAGTTTTTCTCTCGCCAATCTGATCGAACAAAAGAAAATAACCAAAAAATGATCCCGATATCTCCCCCCTTGATGTATTTAGTAGAGCATCTCTCATCCAAGGGGATCAAACCTATTATTGTCGGAGGATTTGTCCGCGATCATTTTAGTGGACACCCCACGCATGATCTGGATATCGAGCTCTACGGTGTCACCTCCCTCGATTCACTCGAAACACTCCTCAAACCGTTTGGAAAGCTCGGGGTTTACGGTAAAAGCTTCGGTGTTCTTAAGCTCACCTATGCGGGATATTCGATCGATTTTTCACCGCCGCGTACCGAATCCAAATCAGGGTTTGGTCACAAAGGGTTTGAGACGACATGGTTTAGTGATCTTGATTTTGCCACTGCCGCCCGCCGTCGTGACTTTACCATCAATGCCATCGGTTACGACCCCATCACCCAAACATTACTCGACCCTTATCGCGGGGTTGAGGATTTAAAGTACAAACAGCTCCGATGTGTCGATCCTCAAACCTTTGTAGATGACCCTCTGCGAATATTACGCGCCGTTCAGTTTGCTGCCCGCTTTGAACTCACATGTGACAAACAACTGTTAGCCCTATGTCAGAAGATGATCACCGAAGGCGCTCTCCAAGAACTCCCCAAAGAGCGAATTTTTGAAGAGTTCAAAAAGCTCCTTCTTCGCAGTAACCGCCCCTCTATCGGAATGACGTTATTAAAAGAGATGGGGGGACTCCCGTTTTTCTCACCATTGGATCGTTTTGAATCTACCCCTCAAGAGACCTCTTCGCATCCTGAGGGTTCCGTTTGGAACCATACGCTGATGGCACTCGATACGATGGCTTCAATGCGTCTCGGAGAATGGCGGAGTGACCTCATATTGATGTTAGCGATGTTATTGCACGATATTGGCAAACCCGATACCACCATCACCGTCGAGGGGGTTTTAAACGCTCCGAAACACGCTGAAATCGGCGTCGATATCGCTCGTCATTGGTTGGAAAAAATTACGGAAGACAAAACCCTGATTGAAGCTATTTTACCTTTGATTCGCTACCACGGTTGGCCTCGTAAACTCTATCGATGTAAGGCCAACGACACCGATATACTCCATCTCAGTACCCATGTTTGCATCGATGACTTGATAAAAATTGCCAAAGCCGATTTTTTCGGACGCTCGTTTAACGGTACAATACCCAAAACATTTGAAGCGGGAGAATGGCTTTATGAACGTTCATCCGCTCTGGGAGTTTTACACTCCGCCCCCCCTCCTTTAGTTTTAGGGCGAGATCTTATCGCTCTGGGGTTAGCTCCCTCGGAAGCATTTAAAACAATTTTAGAATCCGCCTACGAGGCACAATTGAGTCAACTCTTTTTCACTCGAGAAGAGGCTATTTCATGGACAAAAGTCCACTTGGTAACAATGTTGTAATCATCCTGCACTAAAATTGCGCATATTTTCTAGGTAAGGCTTGGCATGATTGATAAAATCTTCTTAAACATGACCCGACTCAGCGCTTTGTTGATCCTTTTCATCGTTGCGTGGATATTTGTGGTCCTTTTTAATCAGTCGACCGAAGCAATGCAGACGTTTGGACTCGATTTTATTACCAAAGACGAGTGGGCACCGAACCTCGATAAATTCGGTGCGTACGCAGCGATTTTCGGCTCCGTCGCTTCCACTTTTTTGGCAATGCTTCTCGCAATTCCTGTCGCAATCGGTGTCGCAATTTTCCTGAGTGAAATTGCCCATGACAAAATCAAAGGGTTCTTCGGTGTCAGCGTTGAACTCCTTGCCGCGATCCCGTCGGTCATCTACGGTATGTGGGGTCTGTTTTTCTTTGTCCCTATCTTGCGCGATATCTTCGGAGGAATGGGGATCGGTCTTTTGGCAGCCGGGATCGTTTTAGCGATCATGATTCTTCCGTTTATGGCAGCCGTTACCCGTGATGCAATGAACACCACCCCCGATATCCTTAAAGAGTCCGCTTACGCGCTCGGCGGCACCCAATGGGATGTTATCAAAGACGTTATCATCCCTTACGCTAAGGCGGGGATTATCGGTTCACTCATTTTGGCACTCGGTCGTGCGATCGGTGAGACGATGGCGGTAACCTTTGTTATGGGGAATGTTCACCACACCCCAAGCTCCATTATGGACCCAACGACCTCTATTCCGGTAACTCTAGCCAACGAATTTACCGAAGCGGACAGTTCACTCTACTTCTCCAGCCTCTTTGGATTGGCATTGACATTGCTTATTATGAGCTTCGTTGTCATCGCTATCGCAAAGTTTTACTTTTTACGTAAAGTGAGAAAAGCCTAATGACCGCCGTTCAAAAACGTATAATCATCAATAAATTGGCACTTGGATTCTCCACCCTTAGTGCTGTCATTGCCATAGGATTTTTATTTTGGATTCTCGGAATCCTAATGATGAAAGGGATCGATGCGCTGAACTGGAATATCTTCATCTACGAAGGTTCACCTCCGGGATACGAAGATAGCGGTCTCAAACATGCCCTTGTCGGTCAGCTGATCCTTGTGGGTCTAGCTACACTCATAGGAGTTCCTCTGGGGATTATGGCGGGTACATACTTGAGCGAATACGGTAAAAACTCTAAACTCGCCCATACGATCCGCGATATATCCGATATCATGATGTCGGCACCCTCTATCGTCATCGGTGCTTTCGTCTATGCGGTTGTCGTCATGCCGATGGGGCATTTTAGTGCTTGGGCGGGAGCTATCGCATTGGCGATCATTATGATCCCGATCATCTTGCGAACCACAGATGATATGCTTCAGCTCGTCCCCGGAACATTGCGCGAAGCGGCGTTCGCTCTGGGTGCTCCGAAATACAAAGTGATTATGGACGTCGTATACCGAGGTGCAAAAGCGGGGATTTTGACGGGGGTACTCCTCGGGGTTGCCCGCGTAGCAGGCGAAACTGCACCCTTGCTCTTTACCTCGTTTAATGATAACTTTTTCACGACAGACCTGAACGAAGCGATGCCTTCACTGACGGTTACCATGTTTAACTATGCGATCAGTCCCTATGATGACTGGCAGCAGCTTGGATGGGCAGCCGCCTTTATCCTCTCGATGTTTATTTTGGGTCTGAATATCATCGGACGACTTATTTTATTAGCCGGAAAAAGGAAATAACTATGGCAAGTATTATCGATATCAAAGAAGAGTGCGCACTCCAGGTTCGCAATTTTGACTTTACCTATAAAGGTGCCGCTGCACCAAGCTTGAAAAAAGTGACCATGCCGATTGCCAAACATTCCGTTACGGCTCTCATCGGACCATCCGGTTGCGGGAAAACAACACTGCTTCGTTCATTCAACCGTATGCATGATCTCTATCCGGGAAATAAATATGAGGGTGAAATCGAATTCGAAGGACGTAATATCCTCGATCCAAAAGAAGATTTGATCCATCTGCGCACCAAAATCGGGATGATTTTCCAAAAACCGACCGCATTCCCGATGTCAATTTATGACAACGTCGCGTACGGTATGCGTTTGCAAGGGATTAAAAATAAAACTGAGCTGGATGGACGTGTAGAAAAAGCGCTCCAAGATGCCGCTATCTGGAAAGAAGTCAGCGATCGTCTTAAACACGATGCAAACGGTCTCTCAGGGGGTCAGCAACAACGTCTTTGTATCGCTCGTGCGATCGCGGTAGAGCCCGAAGTATTGCTTTTTGACGAACCGACCTCTGCACTCGATCCGATCTCGACTCAGGGGATCGAAAAACTCGTAATCGAGCTCAAAGAGCGCGTATCGATCATCATCGTTACCCATAACATGCAGCAAGCCGCGCGTGTGAGTGATTACACCGGATTTATGTATCTGGGAGATTTGGTAGAACTCGGGCATACCGAAGAACTCTTCGTCACCCCGAAAGAGAAGCTCACCCAAGAGTACATCACCGGCAAATTCGGTTGATTTGGAGCTTTTGCTCCACCTTTTCCTCTCTTCATCTTCTCCTGTAATCTTTTAGTAATTCCTCTGTATCTTTTGGGTAATTCTCCTTCTTTACACTTTCTCTTATGAATGAATTGCACTATCGAAGCGTTTTTATCTCGGATCTCCATCTCGGAACACGCGACGCACAATCGGATCGACTTTTAGAGTTTATCCGAAATATCGAATGTGAAAACCTCTATCTCGTCGGCGACATCATCGACGGATGGGAACTGCGCCGCAACTGGCGATGGAGCCAAGCACAATCCGATGTCCTCCAAAAAATCCTCCGCAAAGCCCGAAAAGGGACCAAAGTCCACTACATCATCGGCAATCATGATGAGTTTTTACGCTCATTTTTGCCGATGGTAATGGGGGATAATATCACGATCACCCACGAAAAAGTACATTTCGCTCTCAACGGGAAACGCTATCTTGTAGTGCATGGGGATATGTTTGATGCCGTAACGATGACCAAAAAATGGGTTGCCCATCTAGGAGATCGCTGCTACCTCTTTATGCTTCGTCTGAATCGCCCGATCAATACCATACGCCGATGGTTCGGAAAATACCACTATTGGTCCCTTTCAAAAATGGCCAAACAAAGTGTCAAACAAGCGGTGAGCTTTATAACCGATTATGAGGAGATACTATCGTCTCACGCCGATGATGGCGGTTATGACGGGGTTATCTGCGGGCATATCCATCACGCCGAGATGCGCCTTATCAACAACATAGAATATCTCAACTGTGGCGATTGGGTTGAATCCTGCACCGCTATCGTCGAACATTATGATGGAAGATTTGAGATTTATGAACACGACCAAAACCATTAATATCGTCTTTTACAAGGGTCCGGGGAATTTTAGGGATCAGCTTGTGAGAATGTGGACAAAAAGTCCCTATTCGCACTCTGAGTTTGGTCGAAGCGACGGTTTTTATCACTCCAACGATCGCTCTAGTCTGATATCTCGGCTCGATGCCCTAGAGATATCCCAAAACGATTGGGAGATGTGTCGAATCGTTTTACCCACAGAGATTGTTGAACGGCTAGAACGGCGGCAAATCAAAAAAAATGGGACGACGTATGATTGGATGGGAATTATCTTTTCGCAAGTATTTCGTTTGGGATTGCATGATAGCAAACGGTGGTTTTGCTCCAAAAGCAATGCGGATGATTTAGGGTATGCCCATAAACTGATGCAGCGAAGCCGAAAATCGTGTTTTGAGCACTATATCACTGCCCTGCAGCCGATACAAAAGTTCAAACCCAATGAACTATCCCCCTATGATCTTTTCAAAATAGTGCGAGAAATAGAACACATTCAACAACAATCCCGTTAATTTATTTACAGCACCACGATTACGAAAATAGATCAGAGGAAAAGAAGATTACGCGCCGGAGACGATCTGCAACCCTCTAAAGGGAAGGGAGCATCTGAAGTTCGGTTTTAATCGCATAGCTGTTTTGACGCACTCGATGGACGCGCTCCATTCCCGCTTGTTGATAATTTTTGCTTACCGTCTCAAAATAGTTTTTATGATTATCAATGTAAGCATACAAAGGGTCTTCAATCGCATCATCAAGATACAACTCTTGGATCATCTGCGTCAAAGCCTTTGCGCCCAATCGATATTTTTCTTCTAACTCGGCGGAGGGTTCTTTGAGATAATCAAGCCGTATTCGGCACAGTTTATTGTAATCGGTTTTAAGCTCATAAAGGCCGATTTGTTTGATTGCAATGAAAAATTTTTCTTCATTCTCTTCTTCATATGTATCGTACACGTGAAGTTTGTCCGATAACGGTCGCGCTGTTTGGCTCAGAACCCTGCTGTCCTCTTTATACGTCACTATCAATCTCTCAAGCTTATCGATATTAAGCCCTTGTTTTTCGTATTTCGGCAATACTTTTTCTAATTCTTCCGTAGATGATTCAAGAGTAGAAATTGCTTTATTATCTCCATGCCGTAAAATGAGACTCAATGAGTTTTGACTTAACGAAAACAACTGTTCCGGCGTTTTTGACGTTACCTCCATCGCTTTTGGAATGCTTTGTTGCGCACTGCTTTGCGAGCTCAATAACATAAAACCGCCCACAGCGATCAAACCCACAGGTATGAGTAAAAACATTTTTTTCATTTTTAATCCTGAATAGAGATTTTTACGTACTATAAATCATTCTGATTACCGTGAAATTACCGTTCAAACCATCCATGGAGCCTATTTGTAACCGATTTGAAATCCTTAAATTCTATACTTGTCGAATGGAACCTCTACACCCCTTTTACGAACGTTATTTTGATGTCTTGGATATTGCCTTTCAGCCGATTGTCGATATCCATTCCGGAATCAGTTTTGGTGTTGAAGCCCTTTTACGGGGAAGCGATGTTTTAGGATTTGTCACGATCGAAGCTTTTTTTGATCACCTTTACGAAGCAAACATCCTCTATACCTTCGATCTTCGTTTGCGTGAGAAAGTGATTGAAAAATTTTGCACTATTGCGGGCTTTGAGAATCTGAAACTTTTTTACAATCTCGATAATCGAGTATTGGAGATGACCGACTTTTCAAAAGGAAATACCTCCCGAATTCTCAGACGTTACGGACTCGATCAAAAGAGTATTGTTTTTGAGCTCTCCGAACATAACGAAATCGTCAATTTAGACCATTTTACCAAATTGATGAACCACTATGGCGATGAAGGCTTTTGTATTGCGATCGATGATTTCGGAATCGGCCAATCTGGGTATAAACTCCTCTATCACTGTACGCCGAACATTATCAAAATCGACCGCTTTTTTTTGAGTTCGATTAACAAAGACCCTAAAAAGAAACTACTGGCCCACAATATGGTTCAACTGGCAACTCTCATGGGATGCAGAGTTATTGCTGAAGGGGTGGAAAACAATCAGGAACTTTTCGTTTGCAAAGAGATAGGTGCTCACATGGTACAAGGTTATTTCGTTCAACACCCTACAATTGACGCTTCCAAAATAGAGATCAAATACCCTCATATTATGGAATCTTCCACACGAGATCTTCGACACAAAGAAGATCAAAACATTATTCTTAAACGTCTCGAATCCCTCAAACCGATTATTATTGGTGATTCGATGGAGGCGCTCCTTGATCTGCTCAAAGAAGATGATAAACTTTTCTTGGTGCCGGTTGTTGATTCGATGCACCATCCTCAGGGTATTATTCATGAGCATCGCCTTAAATCGGTCATTTATTCCCCTTTCGGACGTTCTCTGATCCAAAACCGCTCTTCCAACCTCTCTGTATTAGAGACCTATATCGAACCGATCCCCGTCGTTGATATCAAAATGCCATTGGAAACCATAATAGAACTTTTCTCCCTTTCTGAAAATGCACCGGGTGTTTTAGTTGTCGAATCATCCCGTTATATCGGCTATCTCAGTGCACGCGATATGATCGATGTTATCCATGAACGCAATCTTATCCGTGCTCGTGATGAAAATCCTCTGACAAGACTTCCGGGCAACTTTAGAATCAACGAATACATCGCTAATATCCTCGAAAATCCTGAGGAAGCTATTGTTGTCTATTTCGATTTTGACCATTTTAAACCCTATAACGACCATTACGGTTTTCGCAACGGGGATCGTGTTATCTTGCTTTTTGCCGAACTGATGCACAAAGTCCTCTCACCCGAATTTTTTAAAGGACACATAGGTGGGGATGACTTTTTTATGGGAGCATTGTTAAATGAGTCTACAACCTTTAAATCCGTATGCACTCAGGTGGAACTGCTCATTCATAAATTTATTGACAATGTCCGTGATTTTTACGAAACTAAAGATCGCGAGAGAGGGTGTATCATTGCCGAAGACCGAGAAGGCAATAGTAAAGAGTATAAACTTCTCTCCGTCAGTGCGGTTGTGATCCGAATTCAAAAAAACTCCGATCTTCTCAGCGGCGAACATCTTCAGCGACTTTTTGCCCAAGAGAAGAAAATAGCAAAAAAATCACCCGATCATCTAAGTATCGTAGAGCTTTAACCTGTACGTTTTGTGAAGAAAGACTATTTTTTCCCGCTTTCTTTAATTCTGTATTATAATGTGCTATTATTTTAATAAAAGAAAACTAAATTAAAAAAAGAGGGGAAAAGAATGTCGGATGATGAACTTTTATTCGCCCCCGAAGAAGAAGAGGCATTATCCGAAACACCCTGGACGGTAATGATCGTCGATGACGATGCCGAAGTTCACTCCTTTACAAAATTAGCCCTTCACGATTTTACCTATGAACGCAAACCGCTCCGTTTTCTCTCCGCCTACAGTGCCGCTGAAGCAGCTGAACTTATCAAGAAACATGATGATATTGCAATCATTTTGCTTGATGTCGTCATGGAGAGCGAAACGGCCGGTCTGGATCTTGTCGAAACCATCCGCTACCACTTTAATAATACGATGGTACGAATTATCATCCGAACGGGACAACCCGGTGTGGCACCGGAGCGGTACGTCATCGATCATTATGACATCAATGACTACAAAGAAAAAACAGAGCTGACAACCGATCGGCTCTACACCACGGTCCGAAGTGCCCTCTCGCAATACAAACAGATTATTGAGCTTCTGAATAAAAAGAATGAGATTTATGCTGCCCTTATAACCGACAGCCTGACCGGACTGGGAAATCGCGTCAAGCTCAACTACGATCTCGATACTGACGAACCTATGTCGCTGATTTTGCTGAATATTGATGCGTTCAGTATGATCAATGACGTATACGGGTTTGATGTAGGGGATCAGATGCTGTTGCAGTTTGGAAAAATTTTACACAATTCTTCCTGTCCCGCATGTAGTGTTTATCGCCTTGAAGCTGATATATTTGCCGTATTAACAGCCCATAAAGAGATTCAGGATGTCCAAAAAGAGGTTATGCGCATCCAAAATACCATCACCAAACACTCTTTTCTCATCAATGCCATTGAGCATCGGGTCAATGTTACCATGGGTGTCGTTGAACGAGACATGGGGAATATGATCCAAAAAGCTGAAATCGCGCTGCGCGAAGCACGAAAAATGAGCCGAAACCGGATACAGGTTTACTCAGACGGTTTGGCTGTTATCCAGCAAATCAAAGATAATACCAAATGGACAAAATGGCTCAAAGACGCTCTTGATAACGACAAGCTGATTGCCTATTATCAACCTATCATTGATTGTAAAAGCGGAGAGATTACCAAGTATGAAGCACTCGTGCGACTCGAACATGACGGGGTTATCTATGCCCCCTTTCACTTTCTCTCTACTGCCAGATATGCCGGTCTCCTCTACCAAATAACTCAACGGGTATTTGAACAGGCCTGCGCACGTTTTAGTACCAATACCCTCCATTTTTCGGTTAATATCACCGATCAGGATCTCGTCGAATCCGATTTTATCCGCTTTATCGAACAAACACGTACCCAATACGGAATCGATGTCGATCGAATTTATTTTGAGATTCTCGAAGACAGCAGCATTTTAGCCAATCCGGTCGCCGAAAAACATCTCAACGAGCTCACCGCACTGGGATATCATCTGTGTCTGGACGATTTTGGGGTTCAATGTTCGAATTTCGCCCAACTCGGAAATTTGGACCTTGATATTGTGAAAATCGACGGAACCTATATCAAAGATATCGATGTTAACACGAAATCTCAGGTAGTGACCGAATCGATTCTCTTTTTTACCCATAAAATAGGGGTAAAAACCGTAGCCGAATTTGTCCACAGTTCTCAGGTGTACGAAATCGTCAAATCAATGGGGATCGATTACGCGCAAGGGTACTTTATAGGTGAACCCAAACCTGACTTGGTTCAATGAAAAAATTTTTCGTCGCCCTTTTTTGCTTTTTCTACGGCTCCTCGTTGCTCGCCGTTTCGGAAGAGAGTATCAAAGCCGCTTATTTGGAGCGCTTTACCATGTTTATCCAGTGGCCGAAACCGATCGAGTCCTATACGATCTGCGTCTATGATGATGATTCATTTGCCCAAACCCTGCAAAAAAGCTACTCATCACGCCTCTTTAATAACCATCCTCTCAAGGTTATCCCTCTTAAGGTCGGAACCCCTTCCGAAGAGATGATAAAGTGCCATATTCTCTATTTTCGCGGTTCAAAGCCTCATCAGAATGAAGCCCTATTGAATACTTTGCGTAAAAACAATGTTTTAATGATCAGCGATGATGATGACGATGTGAAACGGGGGGCGATGATCGGATTTTATTTGCAAAACAACTCCTTTCGATTCCTTATTAATCAGCGTAACTTGGAAAATGCCGATTTGAGCGTTAGCTATAAACTTCTCAATTTCGCCACGGTTATCGAACCGACCGGAGGATCAAAATGAGAGTAATTTGCACCTCCATCGCTTCGCAAATGACCCGTTCTTTGGTCATTACAAGCCTTTTCATCATTGTTTTCGGAACCATATTCCTATCGTGGTACAACATTAACCATGAAAAAGAATCCTATCTTCACGAAAGCCAATTGCAGGCTGATTTGGTCGTCGATTTGGTAACCGCTCCATTGGCATTTTTTGATGTTCAGGGGATCAGTACCAACATTAACCCACTCCGTAAAAACAGCCATGTTCTTTTGGCTGTCGTCTACAGCGCAGACCAAACACCGCTCACTTCTTTTAATCCCCACCATCGCCCTATTCCACAACTCAATCTCCCTTTGGGAACACGTTATGATAACACCGGCTGGTTCCCATGGGATGTTGAAAAACTCTCAACCACACTTGAAATTAAACAAAATTCTCAACTCTTAGGCTACCTCTATATCGAGAGAAAAACAGATCGTATCACCTCTTTTGTTATGGATTTAGTGAAATCGGTCACGATTTTTTCATTCGGATTACTCCTTTTTGTCTACATGGTGTCACGTATGTTGAGCAAAAAAATCCTCCAGCCGATACTTACATTAACCGAAGCGGCCAAAGAGGTAGCACAAAACAACAACTACTCGCTTCGTGTCACCCATGATAAGGACGATGAAATTGCTTATTTGTACGATGCCTTTAACCATCTCTTAAGTGATACCGAATCGTTGACAACCCATTTGGAATCGAGGGTGGCATCACGAACCCAAGAGCTTCAAGACTCCCTTGAAACACTGAAAAAAGCACAGCTTCAGCTGGTAGAATCTGAGAAAATGGCCGCACTGGGGAATCTTGTCAGCGGTGTTGCCCATGAGGTCAATACCCCTTTGGGCAATGCAATTACCGGGGGATCTATTATCGTCAGAGAGACTCAGCAGCTCCTGCGGCAAATAGAGGAGGGAACCCTCAAAAAATCGTTTATGGAGCAAAAACTCAACATATTGAACGAAACAGCAGACCTGCTCCTCAAAAGTGTTAATCAAGCGGCCAATCTCATTCGCAGTTTTAAACGTATTTCTGTCGACCAAAGCGTGGAAGATAAACAAACCTTCAATCTGTACGAGTATCTCGAAGAGATTCTCCTTACTTTCCATAACAAACTTAAAAAAATACCGGTAACCGTACATATCGAAGGGGATACTAAACTGGTTATCAAATCTTACCCCGGTGTATACGCCCAAATTATCAGCAATTTCATCCAAAATTCCTTACTGCACGGGTTTAATGAATCAACTCTTGATGCAACTATCACGATCCGTTTTCAAATAGACGAAAACAATCTGATCCTCACCTATGCTGACAACGGAGCAGGGATGGATGAAAAAATTAAAAAAACTGCTTTCGAGCCGTTTACTACCACCAAACGCAATGCCGGGGGGACTGGTCTTGGACTTAATATCGTCTACAATCTTATCACCCAAAAACTGCTGGGGAAAATTATCCTGAATTCTGAGACCCAAAAAGGTGCATCATTCACCCTCACCCTCCCATTGGAACAGAGTGTATCGGGTGAACATTTACAGGCTTAATGAATTTTAAGATGTCAATGTTATTATTAGATTATATTATCCAAAAAGGTTGGTCATGAAAAATATCTTTTTAACGGCAGTGCTTTCTTGCTCTCTTCTCCAAGCAGATGACCAATCCGAATTAGCCCCTCTTTCGCTGGAGGACCTTCTCAATATTCAAGTCACCAGTACTTCGCGCCGCGATGAAAGCCAGCACTTGGCCCCCGGAGTCATTACCGTAGTCTCCTCTCAAGAGATTCACCAATACGGTGCCAGACATTTACGCGATGTCATTGATCGCCTTGTCGGGATGCAGGTACTCAGTTCCCACCAGCGCCCCCATAATAAAACCTCAATTCGCGGCATGAACGGAGCCCATCAGGAAGGTTGGGAGGTGGTTCTCCTTAACGGACGCCCGATACACGATGGAACCGACGGCGGATTTAACTTCGATATTTATCTCGGATTTCCGTTAGAGATGATCGATCATATCGAAGTGATACGAGGTCCGGGATCGGTTATTTACGGCACCAATGCGATGGCTGGGGTCATCAACATTGTTACCAAAGACGCACAAAAATCGATCAATGAAACCCGTATCGATATCGGGGCTGGGAGCTTTAATCGCACTCAACTTCAACTCTCAACATTGATTGGAGGTGCTGATTACAGTCTTAACATCGGTCTCAATGCCATCCGCGCCAATGGCGACAGTATTAATGGAGTTCTCGATAAGGACCACATCGCGGGAACCTATGATTCAGGTGAAAACAGCGATAACCTTGTCATTAACGGCAAATACAAAGGATTCACCCTCAACGCAATGGTAATGAATAACGATGTGGATAGCGGAGGTTCCTCTTTTCAGCTCCCCTCATCGCCGATGGAAAAGAAAAGAGGGTATCTCGACGTCGGATATCTCTACGATATCACGAGCGGATGGGATGCCTCTTTTAACTATACCGTTAATTTGGGCGAGTTTGATTGGCAAATCAGCGAAACAGGCGGACGCAACCATTATAAAGACCGCTACGATATGGCGGAAATGATTGTTCGCGGCAATATCGCCACCGATCTCAATCTCCTCTTCGGCGCCAACTCTTCAAATTACGAAACCGAGTTCAAGAGCGGGTTCCCTTATTCTGAAATGAACAGTAAAAGTGCCTATACCCAAATCGACTATATGCTCTCTCCGAAACAAAAAATCATCGCCGGAATTCAGTTAAACAAACCTGAGGATACCCAAACCGATCTCTCCAAGAGAGCCGGATTTATTCAGGGATTCGGAAATAACTGGTGGCTCAAACTCCTCTACAGTGAAGCGTACCGTTCCCCAAACCTCCAAGAAGCAAAAATCGATGCGCCGACATTGAGAGGAAATCCCTTGCTGAATCCCGAAAAAGTGGCAACGTATGATGCTCAGCTCATTTATCAAACGCCGAAACAATACTATGCGATTGCCCTGTATGATACAGTACTTGATAATTTGATTGTAAGGGTTTCGGGAACGCCGACAACATTTGCTAATCAGGGAAATGTCCATTTTCAGGGGATAGAGATGGAGGGGCGTGTAGAAGTAAATGAGGATTTCAACATCCTCGGCAATTTCAGCTATCAGATCAACAAAACAAACAGCGGAGTAAAAGACACCACGTTTGCCCCCAATATGATGGCTAAGCTGGGCGGTTCCTATAGCGGGTTTCATGGGATGAATATCGCGGTATTTAACAGTTATATCGGCAGCTCAAACGATCAAAGCATAGCAAATTCAGCACTTAATCCTGAGCCGGATGCCTATAACCTTTTAACCGCCAACGTATCGGTCGATACGGCTCAAACGTGGGGGATAGGAAAACGGGGTCACTCCTTATTGTCACTCTATTTGGACAATCTTTTGGATGAAGATGTGTACAGTCCCAATCTCAACTACACCAATGGAACCAATACCATCCCCCATCATTGGGGACGCAGCGCCAATCTCACCTACACCTATAAGTTTTAACTGATGCCACGCACATCTTCCGGATGCGGGAGAAAACTCCACCGTTTCTAACGTAAGCGTTCCATCTTTTCGCTGTCGATCTCAACGACCGTATGTACATTTCCTCGAGGAAAATAGTCTGCAACCACTTTTAAACGCTTAGGAGCGATTTTTGACTCGAAAGTGCTATAGATCTCGTTTGCACTGTTTTCGTGAGAAATATGGCGGTTTCTGAACGAATTAATGTACAGTTTGATGGCTTTGAGTTCAGCTACCCATTTATCCGGCGTATATTCGACATAAATCGTTGCGAAATCGGGGTATCCGCTGCGAGGACAAAGGCAGGTAAACTCCGGCAGGGTTACTTTGATTACATAATCGCGTTCATGTTGATTCGGCCAAATTTCAAAATCTTTTTCGATATCGAAATTTTCGACGATTTGTTCTCCGTATTTCATATTTTTCCTTATTACTTTTATTTTAAATATCGACAGTTTTATAACTGTTCCGGTGTTAAAATTCTACCCAGATAATTTCCCTGCCGATAGTTGATTTTTAGTGACTGAACGAGATTATAGGTATATTCATCTTCGATCATCGATACCCAGGTTTTAGCTCCGCACAAGTGAGCACTCAGGTTAAGCCCCTGAATGATGTTTTGGTATCCCGCTTCTTTGATATGGCGGGTATAAAGAGGATCAAAACGGACGATATCGACTTCAAGCTCTTTGAGATACAAAAGGGTCGTGTGATGTCCCCCTAAACGATCGAGTGCGATTTTATACCCCGCTTTTCGATAATGGGCAATTTGATGGGCAAAACGCTCCAACTGATGGCAATATTCTTTCTCTTCAAACATCAACGTTATTTTATATCGAGCCTGCGGATAACGTTCAAACAGGGTGAGTGCATGCTCAAAAAAGTGAGGATTACGTAAGGTAACGGAAGAAATTGTTACCACAAAGTTTCGTTTCTGATCATCGCACAAAGAACCGATTTTTTCCAATACATCGCTCTCAAAATGACGCATCTTATTCAAACGGTTCAATACGGGGATATAGCGGCTTTGGTGGATAAAGCGTCCTTCGGTATCAATCAGTTTAACGGTTGTATCAAACACGGCATATTCATCACAGCATACCGGCCAAAATCCGATCGAAAAGCGTCTTTTTTCAACGGCTTGTATGATCTCATTTTCAAGTTCGTTAATCGAATAAATGTCCTCTTTTTCCGAACTGACCCGATCATGATGCAGTTCATACAAACGGCTTACTAACAACTCGATATCATCGGAGAGCCGTGAATCGATCATCACCGCTTCAAGCCGTATCTCAATGTCATCATTAATATAATTTTGATACTTGCTCAAAAGAAGTTCGATAAGAGGAACATATTGCTCTTTTTCGCCCGGTAAAAAAACTAAAAAATCACCGCCCTTATAACGGCATATCGGAAGTTTTTCGATTCTCTTATCACGAAAGAAATCGTCCAGTTTTATGACGGTATTTTGCAATGACTTATCGCCGTTTTTAACCCCGTACCGTTCATTGATCGACCATAAATTTTCAACACTGATTAAAACAAGGGTTTGTGTTTTTTTGGAAATTGATTTTTTAAACAGCCGAAAAAAATATTCCGGGGTAAAAGTATGGGTAATCGTATCGGTAATATTTTCATTGGTACTTTGATAAATCAAATAGAAAATAAAATAGACCATTATCCCCAATAACGCAATTGATAAAATGATTAAAGAAGAAACAGTGGTGTAGTTTCGTGTTAATAGTGCAAAAAGGGTTATGGTACTGAGAAAAAAGATCGGCAACCCCATCCGCAAAGCTAATGCGAAACGGTGTTCCCTCTCTTTTTGCTCAGTATAGGTCATGGATACAGATTAAATATCCAAGTGTTTCACGTCTTTAGCGTGTGTTTCGATGTAGTTACGGCGCGGTTCGACATCATCACCCATAAAGAGATTAAACGACTCACCGGCAGATTCAGAATCTTCAACCGTAATACGTAGTAATACACGGTTTTCCGGTGTCATTGTTGTTTCCCAAAGCTGTTCAGGATTCATTTCCCCGAGACCTTTGTAGCGTTGAATGTATGAACCCTTCTTCGCATAATCGGTAATTTGGGTCAACAATTCGAGTAAATCCCCCTTGAGAGGCAAATTCCAATCTTGGATTTTTTGGTAGATATAGTTTGCTTCGGCAAAATGCGGCGATGCAAACAGATCATCGTTGACGTGAAGTTCTTCAAGTCCCTCTTTGGTTTGGACAAATAGGTGCATATCATCGTCATTGACGCTTTTAGAGAGGATATTATAGCCTTTAGAGTTCAAGAAGGTTTCAACGTGGGTATAAAGATCACTAAGAGACGATGCAATCAAATCCGGATTTTCAATGAAATAACGAATCAAATCAACAAGCGCATAACGGCGTTCCAATGCATCGAGTGTACTGCGGTAATGATCGACCATTTTAAAGAACGAAACAAGATCATTCACCCCGACATTTAACTCTTCCGCTTCCAGCGCTTCGATACCGTTTTCGATCAAAAAGGCATTCATAACGCGATCGTCTTTAAAGTAAATCTCTTTTTTCCCTTTTTTGTAGCGATACAACGGCGGTTGTGCCAAATAAAGATAGCCGTTTTCCACAATTTTTGGTAAATATCGGAAAAAGAACGTCAATAACAGTGTTTGAATATGGCTACCGTCGACGTCAGCATCGGTCATGATAATGATCTTATGGTAACGGAGTTTGTCTTCGTTAAACTCTTCACCGATTCCGCAACCGAGCGCGGTAATCATATTGGTGATCTCTTCAGATTTGAGAATTTTGTCCAAACGGGCTTTTTCGACGTTGAGAATTTTACCCTTCAGCGGCAAAATCGCTTGGAAAACACGGTCACGCCCCTGTTTTGCCGAACCGCCCGCAGAGTCCCCTTCCACCAGATAGAGTTCGCTGATTGCAGGGTCTTTGCTTTGGCAGTCTGCGAGTTTACCCGGCAATGTTCCCACTGTCATCGCGTCTTTACGACGAGTAAGCTCACGCGCTTTTTTCGCCGCTTCACGTCCGCGCGCCGCCATTAGCGCTTTTTGGATGATTGCTTTGGCTTGGATCGGATTCTCTTCGAAATATTTGGTCAGTTTCTCATAAGTTACTTTTTGAACCAATGGGCGAACGTAGGTATTTCCGAGTTTCCCTTTGGTTTGACCTTCGAACTGCGGTTCCGGTACACGTACCGATACAACACAAATTAGACCCTCAGAAACATCTTCTCCTGATAAAGGGATATCTTTCTCTTTGGCATTACCGTTTTGTTTGTTGTAGTTAGAGATAACACGGGTCAATCCGGCACGGAATCCGGCTTCGTGTGTACCGCCGTTAGGGGTATTGATGTTATTGACGAACGTGAACATTTTTTCGTCGTAACTGTCGTTATACATGATGGCAATATCCATCTCGATATCTTCGATTTTTTCACTGAATGCAAACGGAGCAGCAACCACCACTTTTTTATTGACATCGGTAACAAATTGGCTGATACCGCCCTCGTAGTGATAGGTATTACTCGCACCGTTACGATCATCTTTGAAAACAATCGTAATACGAGGATTGAGGTAGGCTAGTTCACGGAAACGTTTTGCCAAATAGTCGTAATCGAAAATAATAGTTTCGGTAAAGATTGAAGGATCCGGAAAAAACTCGATGGTTGTTCCACGTTTACGTGTTGTCCCCGTTACGGCTAACGGCTCTTGAGGGATACCGCATTTGAAATTTTGCTCAAAGCTTTGACCTTCACGGAAAATGGTCATTTTCAAATCAGAACTAAGGGCATTTACAACCGATACCCCTACCCCGTGCAAACCGCCCGAGACTTTGTAGGTATCTTTATCAAATTTTCCTCCGGCGTGCAATACGGTCAAAACAACCGTAGCCGCAGATATCCCCTCACCCGGATGGATATCCGTCGGAATACCGCGACCGTTATCGCTAACCATTGCTGTACCGGTTTTCGTTAGGGTTACAGTGATCGTATCACAATGCCCTGCCATCGCTTCATCGATCGAGTTGTCAACGACTTCGTAGATGAGATGGTGAAGCCCGCGATGACCGGTATCGCCGATGTACATACCCGGTCGTTTTCGAACGGCTTCGAGACCTTTTAGGACTTTAATATTACTAGCACCGTAATTTTCCATAGTTTCTCCAGCTTTTAAGCGTGTTTAATGCTTTATTTTAGCGAAGATAAACTAAAAAGAAGGTTTTATAAAGAATTAGAAGAAAGAAGGATTGTTATCTCGTACTTGATACGGGATCTATATTATATTTTAGATTCCGTGTCGTAGCACGGAATGACGAAGTATTTTTTAGATAACGATCGGCATAACAATCGTTTTAAAATTTGCATCTTTGAGAACAAACGGCTGATTCGATTCATTGGCTTCGAGGGTAAATTCAGTTGTATTGACTTGAGATAAGAAATCCAAAATATAGCGGCTGTTGATTGCGAGGATAAACGGAGTATCAAATCCATTTTCGATTTCAACGGCTGTTTTTGCTTCGATGTTATCATCACTTAAACTCTCAAACAAAATAGCATCGCTTTGGAAAGTGAGTTTAAGATCATTGGAAATAGTCGTTATTTGCTTAATAGCGGTCACTATAGCGCTTTTAGGCAAGATAATGGAGCGTTGAGCCTCTCTTGGAATAATACGGCTGTAATCAGGGAATTTACCGTTGATCAGTTTGGTATAAAACAAAGAGTCCTCGGATTTGATAATCAGGTGTGTATTGTCGTAATAAATCTCGATGTTATCCGAAAAGAGTTTTTGAATTTCTATAATCGCCTTTTTAGGGACAATGATAGAGAGTTCAGCATCGTTTTGGCTGTCAATATGAACCAGTGCAAGACGACGGGTATCGGTAGCAACAAAATTGATTTGATTGCTTTTAATATCGATCAATGCACCGTTGAGTTCAAACTTAGGATTATTGGTGTCGGCTGCCGGGGTGATTTTTTTCAACGATTCAATTAATACGTGAGAGTTAATAACGATATTAGGTTTTCCATCGGTTGTTGGAAAAGAAGGAAATTCTGAACTTTTGTAAGTAGGGAGTTTAAAGTTTGACCGTTTTTGTCGAATATGAAGGGTATCTTTATCCAAAGTCAGTTCAACTTCTTCATCTTTTAGAATACGGATAATATCCAAAAGTTTTTTACCGTTTGCGGTGAGTGAACCGGGTTCTTCTACACTTACAGAGTTAGTGTGAATAGAGAGTCCGATTTCATAATCGGTTGCTTTGGCTGTTAGGGTTCTACCATCGGTAGAGAGAAGTATATGAGAAGTGATTTGTGATGTATCTTTTTTTTCTAAAAAAGGTTGAAGGTGTAGAAGGATATTTTCTAAAACCGACTTATCAACGGTGATTTTCATAAACGACTCCTATTATTATTTATAAGCATTAATTGTAATAGTTAGTAATAAGGGGGTGTGAATGGGTGAAAACAGCCCATAAACTCCCATCTCTCCTGAGTTTTGAATGTGATGAAACGATTTGCTTTCATTCACATCTATTCACTTGTGTACGAATTATAGCTTTTTTAAAAGGGCTTTACAAACACAAAAAGATTATTCAGGTGTTGCGATGGATACTTTATTAGACAACTCTTCGACTTTGACCCGAAAATCTTCATCATTTTTCATGAGTTCTTGGATTTTTTTCATCGTATGACTGACAGCGGTGTGATCTTTCATCCCGAAATATTGAGCCAATTGAGGCATTGAATTGGGTGTAAGTGAACGTGAGAGATAAATAGCGATACGGCGGGCATAAACGATGTTACTGTTACGGCTTTTGGAACGGATTTCACTTGGTTTAATGTTAAGCTCTTTAGCAACAATTTCCATAATAAGATCGATGGTGATATTGCTCCGTTTTTCGGCCATTTGTTCTTTAAGAACGTTGCGGGCAAATTCGATGGTGATATCAACTCCCATCAGTTGTGAATAGGCATTGAGTTTGGAGAGGATGCCTTCGATTTCACGTGTGTTGTTTTCGATGATGGTGGCGACGTAGTTAATCACTTCACGATCAAGTTTTACGCGGTTGATTTCACATTTTTTCTTGATAATTTCGATTTTCGTTTCGAGTTCAGGAGGCTGAATATCGGCAACTAAACCCGATTCAAAACGGCTTTTGAGACGCTCTTCGAGTCCTCCGATTTTTTTAGGAGGTTTATCGGAGGTGATAATGATTTGCTTGTTTTCATTGCGCAGTGCATCAAACGTGTGAAAAAATTCCTCTTGAATCTGATTTTTATTGCTGAGAAACTGGATATCATCGATCAAGAGCAAATCGCATTTGCGGTATTTATCTTTGAAACGATCCATTGTTCGGTTGCTGAGATGGCGGGTAAAGTCGTTTAGAAACTGTTCTACCGAGGTATAAATAACGGTTTTTCCCTGCGCGAGCATTACATTACCGACCGATTGCATCAAGTGGGTTTTCCCCAATCCGACCCCGCCGTAAATAAAGAGAGGGTTATAAACAATTCCCGGTTTTTCACTTACATTTTTAGCGGCAATAAAGGCAAAATTATTGGAATCACCGACGACAAAGTTTTGAAAAGTATAAGAAGGATTGAGTAATGAACCGCTGGGACGTTCCACGTTTTGAGGAACGGTTGTACTTTGAGTTGATGAGGGTGCTGATGAAGATTGGAGCAAAATCGTAACGGTCGGTTTGATATTGGTTTTGATTTCGAAAAGATGAGCTATCTTATCGGCAAATTTGGTACGTACCCAGTTTGCGATGAGCGCGTTTGGGGCACGAAAAATAGCGAGATTGCTTTTGGATTCCGTTTCATCATAGGTGAGCTGTTTAATGTAGCGCTGATAGTCAATCTCATTGATCTCCCCTTTGAGAGCATTTAATACTTGTTTACCGATCGAATTCATTTTCTCAACCCCTGTGAATAGTGATGTGAATAATAGCGATATTTGCCTATAATTAGCCTCAAAGAAGAGGTGAATAAAATTCATTCACCCTGTGAATAGGAATAATTATGAATATTTTAGGGATAGATCCGGGTACGAGAAACTGTGGATATGCTATCGTTGCGATAGAGGGACAAAAATTACGTCTTATCGAAGCGGGTTTGATTAAAATAAAAGCCGAAGAACTTCAATATCAAATTCCCCAAGTTGCCGAAGCGATAGAACAATTATTCAAAGCTCATACAATCAATGAAGTAGCAATGGAAGATATCTTTTATGCCCATAACCCTAAAACGGTTTTGAAGCTGGCACAATTTCGCGGAGCGATTACCCTCAAACTTTTACAAGAGCATGGAATGTTTGCAGAATATACACCGTTACAAGTCAAAAAAGCGTTAACGGGAAAAGCCAAAGCTGCCAAAGAGCAGGTAGCATTTATGGTAAAACAGATATTGGGGATAACGAAAGAGATTAAGCCTCTGGATATTACCGATGCAATGGCGGTAGCAATTACCCATGCGCAAAGAGTTAAATTAGAAATGAATCAAAAAAGTAAAACAAAAAAATGAATGAGCTTTCTGCTGAGGAAAACTTAGTGTTAACGTAGTCAAAGGGGCTTTGCTCCTTTGGCGTAATAAAATGAATAACATAGCGACCAACACACCAGGAGGGTCGCTAAGTCAGAAGTGTATCCAAAGAGTCTTAGAGATCCTTAATAATTTCAGATTGATGAAAGGCTTAAGCGTTTATCTCTGTTATCCCCCTAAAAAATTTCTGAATCCGAAAAAAAAAATCAAAATTTTTCAAAAATGTGTAATATTCACACTGTGAGCGTGTTGTGAATAAGTCATAGCCATTTTTACAAAAAAAGTGCTAAAAATCTTCATAATTTCAGAAAATTTTTATCTAAATATACCCTGAAATCATATTTCTTCAACCCACCTTAAACCCCCTATTTTAGGGGCCTATTACAATTTTGTCTGTATCAAAAATGAATAAAAACATTGTTATAAAAAGTTATTCACATCAATTGATAATTTTTTTCATTCAAAGCGTTGTAATTGCACTGTAACTCTAATGTAATCACATTGAAACAGATATCCCTTAATGTTTCAAAAATAAGAAACACGAATAAGTGTATTCCTTAATTAAAGGTGCATAAGATGGTTAGTACAGAATTTATTTTACGAAAAGAATACCCAAAAGTATTTCGATACCCTGCAATTATTAATAAAATGATAGTAGGAATGACACGGTTACTTCTTCATGAAAAATCGATTAATCGCTTTATGGAAATTCATCAAGAGAAAAGCGGATTGGTATTTATCGATGCGGTCCTTGAATATTTAAACGTATCGTATAAAACGATTCATCGCCAAATCGAAAATATTCCTACGATGGGTAAAGTGATTATTGTTGCGAATCATCCTTTGGGAGCATTAGATGCATTGTGTTTGATACAGATGGTTTGTTCGGTGCGTCAAGACAAAAAAGTGAAAATTGTAGCCAACCGCATGCTTGGTGAGATTACCCAGCTCAAAGAATATATGATTGGTGTGGATAACTTCAATGATAAACTCTCAAGACATGCTCTTCGGCAAATTGATAATGCGCTCCAAGCTGAAGAAGCGGTCATTTTTTTCCCTTCCGGTGAAGTTTCTCGTGCGGGATTATTCGGGATAAAAGAGGGTTCATGGAAAGGGGGCTTTTTAAAGTTTGCCAAACGAAATGCTGCTCCGATTCTTCCGATACATATTAAAGGAAAAAATAGTCTGTTATTTTACGCTGCTTCATGGATCTATAAACCGTTGGGGGGATTGCTTCTCAGTCATGAAATATTTGCGGCACGAAATCACGTATTTGATTTTACGATTGGAGAGATGGTGAGTGAAAAAGCACTGAGCGATTTTAACATCAGTGAAAAACGTCATGCAAAATTATTTCGTAAACACCTTCTCCGTATCGCTAAAGGAAAACACGGCATCTATCCAACGGAGTGTTCTATCGCTCATCCTGTATCGCGTCAGGAACTTCGAAGCGAACTCAGAAAAGGTGAACTGCTAGGGATGACAAGTGATAACAAAGAGATCTATTTGATCGAACATGAGAATGCCCCCAATATCATCAACGAAATAGGTCGCTTACGTGAATACTCTTTTCGCAAAGTAGGAGAGGGGAGTGGTCATGCCCGTGACATCGACGAGTATGATCGCTATTATCATCATCTAGTGTTGTGGGATGATGAGGCGTTAGAGATCGCTGGAGCGTATCGTATCGGTGAGTGTGAGTGGATTCTTTCGTGGTTAGGCAAAGAGGGTCTTTATATGTCTGATTTGTGTGATATGAATGAACAGTTTGATGCAGTTTTGGAAGATGCCATTGAGCTTGGGCGGAGTTTTGTTCAGCCAAAATACTGGGGAAGTCGTGCACTCGATTATCTATGGCAAGGGATTGGGGCATATCTCAGCCATAATCCTCAGGTCAAATATATGATGGGGCCGGTAAGTATTTCGGGAAGTTTTCCAAAACATGCTCAAGAAGCTTTGGTCTATTTTTATACCCTTTATTTCGGTAGTGACCACACTATGGTTAGAGCAAAGTCGCCCTATAAACTCTCAGAATACGTCCAGAATGAGTTTAAAGCATTGTTTAGCGGCGAGAACTATACTGAGGACTTTAGAGTTTTAAAAGACTATCTAAAAGCATTGGACGTATCGGTTCCTACCCTCTATAAACAGTACAGTGAATTATGCGAAGAGGGTGGAGTGCATTTTATGGATTTCGGGATTGATAGCGATTTTAACAACTGTATTGACGGGTATATTTTGGTGGATATTCGGAAAATTAAAGAGGTGAAACGACAGCGATATATTAGTAATTGTGCATAGAGTTTCGTTCGTGGTGAGCTTGTCGAACCATGAACGCACCCTTCGACAGGCTCAGGGTGAACGGATATTTTAATCAGATGTAATCCCCATCGCCTCAAAGCACTCTTGCACAAAATCTTTCTCAGATTCTATCTTATACACCTCATTCTCATACTCAAATTCAAGTGAATGTGCGTGAAGAAGCAACCGTGTTGACCCCCCTATTTCTAACCGCTCTTCGGGTGTCAACTCTTTTTTTATAAATCGTACTACGTCCTTTTCCTCTGGTCCATACACCGGATCACCGATTATCGGATGTTTCACGTGGAACAAATGAACTCGTATTTGGTGGGTACGTCCGGTCAATGGAGATGCCTCTACGAGCGTCATATTATGCTCAGGAAAGTAACGAATCGGTTTAATAATAGTATGGGCTGGTTTCCCTTTAGGGTCAACTTTAACCACCATACTGATAAGAAGATTCGGATGATCAATTCGAAAGAGAGGTTCTTGTATATCGATAATCTCTTCTACATGACCTTTTACCATAGCAAGATATCGTTTATTTATAGCACGTGCAGAGAATAACTTTTTTAAAACAGTTTCACTTTTTTTATGTCGAGACACTAAAACCAAGCCACTCGTCTCTTGATCAATCCGGTGTGTTGCGTTAGCATCCTCACCAAACTGATGTTTGATCTCATCATTAAGGGTATACGGCGATAGACGGCTGTGCGGATGGACACTCAAACCGCTCGGTTTGTCGTAGATGGCAAAGTCGTTAGTGACAAACATCGGTTTGAATCCACGCGATAACGGCTCAAAACAGATGAACTCACAAGAGCCCTCAATGAACCCGAATTGATCGCACATGACAATACCGTTTTGAGATAAACGACCTCGGGCAATAAGACGTTGTCCTTCACTTCGCGAGAGATTTAGTTCTTCCATTAAAAATGCGAGAGCCATTTGACGAATAGGTGAATGAAGTTTTTTAGTGATGAAAGGCATATCGATTATTTCTTTTTCATCGCATCAAAACATTGAGAAATAAAATCTTCTTTTGAAATCACGTGGTAAGGAATATTGTCATAAATGAATTCAAGAGAATGGGCATGAAGTAAAAGTCGTGATGCACCCGTATTGATAAATCGATCTTCTGCAGACATCTCTCGGTCTAAAAAGCGGACGGCATCGTTTTCATCCTGACCGTAAATCGGATCACCGATGATTGGATGTTCCACGTGGAACAAATGAACCCGTATCTGATGTTGACGTCCGGTATAAGGTGAAGCCTCGACGAGAGTCGTATCGGTATCGGGAAAATACTCCAGAGGTTTTATAAAGGTACGAGACGGTTTTCCCTCAGGATGAACCCGTACGATCATGCGGATAATAGAGCTGGCATCTTCCCGACGCAGTAAAGGCTCCTCTATATCGAGCGGCTCTTTGAGATGACCTTTAACCATAGCGATATATTTCTTAGTGATTTGGCGTTCTTCAAACATCATCTTTAAAGCACGTTCAGAACCTTTATTTCGAGCGGCCAGAACCAAACCGCTTGTCTCTTGATCGATCCGATGGGTAATGTTGGCCTCATGACCGAAACGGTGCTTGATCTCATCGTTGAGGCTATAAGGTGTGTGACGATTCTGCGGGTGGACGAGAAGACCGCTGGGTTTATCATAGACGGCAAATTCCTCTTCGACAAACGCAGGTTCTAACCCTAACGTCAAAGGTTCAAAACAAATGAAATCAAAAGTTCCTTCGATAAACCCCGCATTGTTTGCCATCACTTCACCGTTTTGAGAAAGCCTCCCTTTGGCAATTAAACGTTGTGCTTCGCTTTGAGGTATCCCTAACTCTTGCATTAAAAAACGAAATGCTTTTTGACGAGACGGGGCGTGAAGTTGCTTGGTGACAAAGGGCAATTTAATTCCTTTTTAGGGAGGGTTGGATAGACTTATATATACAGTAGAGAACGTCCCGTTCGTGGTGAGCTTGTCGAACCATGAACAGACCCTTCGACAAGCTCAGGGTGAACGGACATAAAAAAAGTCTAATTTAATTAGCGCATTTTAGCACAGAAGGAAGTTATAGCATGGTAGATCGTTACGCCAGAGAAGAGATGAAATCCAAATGGAGTATCCAAGCAAAATATCAAGCATGGCTCGATGTTGAAAAAGCGGTAGTCGTTGCATGGAATAAATTGGGATTGATTCCTGATGAAGATGCCCAGAAGATTGTAAAAAATGCAGGATTCAGTGTTGAACGCATTGATGAGATCGAAGCGGTTACTCGCCACGATTTGATCGCGTTCACCACATCCGTTTCGGAAACGCTCGGAGAAGAGAGTCGCTGGTTCCATTATGGTATGACATCATCCGATACGGTTGATACGGCTGTCGCTTTGCAAATGCGTGATTCACTGGCATTGATTATTGAAGACGTTAAAATGGTTATGGCATCGATCAAGGTTCGTGCAGAAGAACACAAGATGACATTGATGGTCGGACGCTCACACGGAATTCACGGTGAGCCGATTACGTTTGGTTTGGTGTTAGCGGTTTGGTACGATGAGATGGCACGTCATTTGACAAACTTGGAACAAACCATGGAAGTGATTTGCGTCGGTCAAGTCTCAGGCGCGATGGGGAATTTTGCTCACGCACCGTTAGAACTCGAAGAATATACCTGTGAAGCGTTAGGACTTAAATCGGCTCCTGCATCTAACCAGGTTATTCAGCGTGACCGTTATGCACGTTTAGCTTCGGCGCTTGCTTTGATGGCAAGCTCTATCGAGAAATTTGCAGTACAGGTTCGTCACTGGCAGCGTACCGAAGTGTATGAATGTGAAGAGTTTTTTGCCAAAGGGCAAAAAGGTTCATCCGCGATGCCTCACAAACGTAATCCGATTTTGACTGAAAATATCACAGGGTTAGCGCGTATGGTTAGAGCGTATGTTATCCCTGCGATGGAAAACGTCGCGTTATGGCATGAACGTGATATCTCACACAGCTCTACCGAGCGTTTCTGGTTGCCGGATAGTTTTGTCACATCAGATTTCATGCTTCACCGTTTTAACAGTGTTATCGCAAATCTCGTCGTGTATCCTGAGAATATGATGCGTAATCTCAACCTCACCGGCGGTTTGGTTTTCTCACAACGTGTTTTACTCGAACTTCCTCTCAAAGGGGTAAGCCGTGAAGATGCCTACCGTATCGTTCAACGCAACGCGATGAAAGTATGGGAAGGATTGCAGCAAGGAAACAGTGCCGTCAACGAAAAAGGGGAAAGCCTTTATTTACAATATTTATTAGCAGATGATGAGCTAAGAGAAAGTTTGAGTGAAGAGGCAATCCGCGAATGTTTCAACTTTGATTATTACACCAAAAATGTCGATAAAATTTTTGCACGGGTATTCAAATAATTATCATTAAAATAGTTTTTTTCAACATAAGAAACAATACAATATTGAGTGATTATAATACACCACATTGTCTGACTCGTTAAGAGGAAAGATCATCCAAAGGGGGTAACCTTTTGGCATTTAAAATAGACGGATTATTAAGGGAGAGAGATGCTAACCATTGTTAAACGTAACGGACGCCGCGAACCGTTGGATATTACAAAAATTCAAAAATATACCTCTGCAGCTGTTAAAGGTCTTGTAAACGTATCGCAAAGTGAATTGGAAGTGGATGCACAAATCCAGTTTCGCGACGGTATTAACAGTAATGAGATTCAACACACACTTATTAAAACCGCAGTCGATAAGATCGATATCGATTCCCCTAATTGGACGTTTGTAGCATCTCGTCTCTTTTTATATGACCTTTACCACCGTGTAAACGGTTTTACCGGCTACGGCTCTTTGCAGAGTTATTTTGAGCGTGGCGAAGCCGAAGGGCGTATCTTACTCGGTCTGCGAGATAAATTCGATTTGGCGGAGTTAGATACGTACATCGTTCCTGAACGTGATTTGGAATTTAACTACCTCGGCGTTAAAACATTGTATGACCGTTATTTGATCAAAGATCGCCAAGGCGATCCGATCGAGCTTCCTCAGCATATGTTTATGGCAGTTGCTATGTTCTTGGCACAAAATGAGAGCGATCGTCAGGGGTGGGCGAAAAAGTTCTATGACATGATGTCTAAATTTGAAGTGATGATGGCAACCCCTACTCTCTCCAATGCCCGCACAAACCGTCATCAGCTTAGCTCATGTTACATCGGTTCTGCGCCGGATAATATCGAAGGTATTTTTGATGCCTATAAAGAGATGGCATTGCTTTCTAAATTCGGCGGAGGGATCGGCTGGGATTGGACGCAGGTTCGTGCTATGGGTTCATTCATCGACGGTCATAAAAATGCCGCCGGCGGAACCGTACCGTTCTTGAAAATTACCAACGATATCGCTATCGCAGTCGATCAGCTCGGAACGCGTAAAGGGGCTATCGCCGTTTATCTCGAGCCGTGGCACATGGACGTCAAAGATTTCCTCGATGTGAAGAAAAACTCAGGAGAAGAGCGCCGACGTGCTCATGACTTGTTCCCGGCGCTATGGATCAACGATATGTTTATGAAGCGTGTCGTTGAAGACGGTATCTGGACGATGTTCGATCCGTTTGATGTCAAAGAGCTCAGTGAGCTTTACGGTGATGCGTTTGAGAAACGTTACCTCGAACTTGAACAAGATCCGAATGTGATTAAAGAGCATACCAAAGCGAAAGATCTTTGGAAAAAGATCTTGACCTCGTATTTTGAGACAGGAAGTCCGTTCCTATGTTTCAAAGACAGTGCGAACCGTGCCAATCCGAATGATCATTTCGGAATTATCCGCAGTTCGAATCTTTGTACCGAAATTTTCCAAAATACGCAGCCGAATCACTATTTGATTAAAATTAAATATGAAGACGGCTCGTTTGTCACGTTCGAAGAAGATGAGATCGTTAAAGTGGACAGCGGGATCGAAAAACCGGCGAACAAAGTTACGGCACTTGATTCTCTCGGAGGACGTCCGATCTACATCGTCGAAAAAGAGAAAGTAGACGGTGCGACGGCGGTATGTAACCTCGCGTCGGTGAACCTCTCACGTGTTCACACCAAAGAGGATATCGACCGTATCGTTCCGGTTGCGATTCGTGCCCTCGATAATGTTATCGACTTGAACTTCTATCCGTTGGAAAAAGTCAAACGGACCAACCTCCGTAGCCGTGCGATCGGTTTGGGTGTGATGGGTGAAGCGCAGATGCTCGCGGAGAACCGCATCGTATGGGGAAGTCAGGAACACTTCGATAAAGTCGATGAAGTGATGGAAGCGGTGAGCTATAACGCGATTCTCGCTTCGTCGAACCTTGCGGTCGAAAAAGGGTCTTACGCCGAGTATGAGGGTTCCAAATGGAGCCGTGGAATACTCCCGATGGATCATGCAACGGCAGAGGTGCAAAACCTTGTCGATCGCGGCGGATTGTTTGCACCGAATTATGAGTGGGACGAGCTTCGTGAAACGATTAAAAAACAGGGGATGCGTAATGGCTACCTGATGGCGATCGCTCCGACAAGCTCGATCTCGATCCTCACGGGGACAACGCAGACGATTGAGCCGATCTACAAACGCAAATGGTTTGAAGAGAATCTCTCAGGTCTTATTCCGGTCGTTGCACCGAAACTCAGTCCTGAGACGTGGGGGTACTACACTCCGGCGTATGATCTCGATCAAACGATCCTCGTCAAAGCGGCGGCTATCCGTCAGAAATGGATCGATCAGGGGCAAAGTCTCAATATCTTTATTACCCTCGATCGTGCCAGCGGTAAATATCTCAACGATATCTACATGCTCGCATGGAAACTGGGTCTCAAATCGACCTACTATCTCCGCTCACAATCACCGGAGCAAAAGCAAGATACGGCAGACCGCTCGATGGAGTGTGAAGGGTGCCAATAAAGCCCCTGAGCGCCTCAACGCTCAAAAACCTGCTCGATCGCATCGATAATGCCTCTCAGGGGCAAATCCACTCTCTGACCCCACTCTCCCCTACTTCGATAGAAATTCGCTTCAGTGTTCAGGACATCGCGCGCGGTTATGACTGGATCGATGTGCTGTTTCGACTCGAGGGTGTGAATGATGCCAAACTCGTGAGCGATAATGTTCTACGTGGTTTGGATATGTCTGAGGGGATAACGGTGGAGCTAACGCCTAACAGCGCTGCGTTAGCGATCGGCAGTTACAGCGGACGTTGTGATGAGGCGCCGTTTTATATCCTCGGAACCTCACTCGGATACGAAGAACTCCCCTTTAGCGGGTAAGTGATATTGTCATTGCGGACTTGATCCGCAATCTAAGATCCTGAATCGAGTTCAAGATGACGAAATACTATCTTTTTGACTCGAATGAAGTAATTCATTCACGCACGATTCGATCATCGTATAAACATGCTCAAACCCTTCAAAACCGTTAAAAAAGTACGGATCGGGTACATCCGCCCCATTATGTCCGTAATCGCCTAATTTCACCAAATTCTGACATCCTAATGCTTTGAGATCGCGATAGTTGGATGAATCGAGCGCGACGATCAGATCAAAGGCGTTGAAATCGGCTTTTTTCACCTGACGGGCACGAATAGGTGAAATATCGATACCGTGATTACGGGCGACGGTAACGGAGTGTTCACACGGTGCCTCTCCCACATGTGAACCCCCTGTCCCCGCTGAATCAACCGCTATAGTGTGAGCGCCCTCTTCTATCAGCTTTCTCGCAACACCTTCTGCGATCGGTGAGCGGCAGATATTGCCGAGACAGACGAAGAGGATCGATTTCATGATATGAGCCTTATGATTTTTTCCATATTTTAACCAAATAATTATTGTTGCCTATCAGATCAGATCTATTGACAATAAATATTTTGTCAGATAAAATGACAATAAATATTTTGTCAAGGAGCTTGGAATGCAATTATGTGTCGGACAAGTAGCGCGTGCAGAACAGTTTTGGCCAAGAGATACGGAGATAAATCGTATTTGGGACACGATTGAATCAGGCGGGCATATTTTGATAGCGGCTCCTAGACGTGTTGGAAAAACATCTGTTATGTATAAAATTTACGACGAGCCTCGTGAGGGGTATGTTGTCGCATTTGTCGATGTTGAATCGGCGGATAATGAACATGAATTTTGGCATAAGCTTTTTAATACCCTTACCAGCGAGACATTTATCGGTCAAACACACCGTTATACAGCAAAATTTACGGCATCTTTGCGGGAGTTAGCTGGAAAAGTCAAAAAAGTTTCGACATCAGGGATTGAATTCGGTGATGGGAAAACATTGGATTATGCAGCAGCATTTGAAAAATTTGTAACAGAATTACAAATAGATAGAAAACTCATAATCATGGTAGATGAGTTTGCTCAAGCGGTAGAGAATATTATTAAATACCAAAGTAAAGAGCAAGCCGAATCATTTTTACGAACGGCACGGAGCTTACGACAGAATCCTAAGATATTGGAAAAAGTAACGTTTATATATGCAGGTTCCATTGGATTAGAAAGTGTGGTCGCAAGAATCGGTGCGACGAAATCGATCAATGATCTTAACAGTATAAAAATACCTCCTTTGGTGTTTGAGGATGCTTTTGCATTCACTCGTGCTTTATGTAAAGAGATAGAAGCAGATGATAAAGCTATTACGTATTTGTTAGAGAAAATTGAGTGGCTGATCCCTTTTTATATTCAGCTTATTATCCAAGAGACAAACAAAGAGATGCTTTCTCGTGAAAGTGTAGATGGTGCTATTACAGCGGCTCTACAGCATAAAAACCATTTTGAACACTGGAAAAGCAAACTCAAAGAGGCATTTGAACCCTCAGGTTATAACTTTGCTAAAGAGGTTCTGAATATCATTTCTGACAAGCAGACGATTAAATCATCTGCTATTACTAACCTGATTTCAAAGCATAATTTAGATCACGATATAGCTAAAGAGATTGTCCATACGCTAGTGTATGATGGCTATATCAATAACAATGATGACCCGAAAACATACCGTTTTAACTCCCCAATTTTACGAATGTGGTGGTATAGCAATGTCGCTAACTAATTACTCACGCTACAAATACACCCCCGATGAGATGGAAGAGCGAGAGTTTTTATCGCGCTTTGTCGTCCGAACGGACATATTTAACGATATATTCGAAGATATAAAATCAGCCAACAATACGGTACCGCAACAGCACTACATTATCATTGGTCAGCGGGGACAGGGGAAAACGACGTTATTGCGAAAGGTATTGATCGAGGTGAAAAATTCTCCCGAACTCTCGGAGCGTATTGTACCCGTCAAATTTTCCGAAGAGCAGTATCAAATCCGTTCCCTTAGCCGACTATGGGAAGAGGTTGCCGATTATCTCCAAAGCATCTATCCAGATGTCTTCCCCGATATACTGGACAAAATGGAAGGGCATTTCGACGATGAGGATTATGAGCTAAAGAGCTTCAATCTCTTTGAAGACACCGTTATGCAATCGGAGAAAAAACTGCTGTTGCTGATCGATAATATCGATGAACTAATAGATAAACTAAGCATCAAAGAACAGCGCAGACTACGTGAAATTTTGCTCAGTTCATCATCGATCCGTATCATCGGCGGCTCCACCGATATGTTGGAGCAACACCACAAATACGATAAACCGTTTTACCAGTTTTTCAAGATCATCAAACTGCGCGGGTTTAACGAATCCGAAGCGCATACGTTTCTCCGTGCTATTGCCAAAGAGGATCAAAAAGAGCAGATAGAGACTCTCATCCGAACTAATCCCGCACGGATCGAAACGCTGAGACGGCTGACGGGAGGTGTGCCGCGAACACTTGTTATGCTGTTTGATATTTTGATGGATGACGGAGGGGATGCCTTTGATGATCTCCTCAAAATCCTCGATGAGGTGACACCTCTCTATAAACACCGGATGGATGATTTGCCTCCGCAGTTGCAGGAAATTGTTCACACCATCGCAATGAATTGGGATGGTATGCTCACCCGCGAGGTTGCTAAAAAGACGAAACTGGAGAGCAAAGCGATTTCCTCACAGCTCAAACAACTCGAAAAATACGAGATCGTCGAATCCGAATCGATAGGAAAAAACAAGATTTACAAGATCAAAGAGCGATTTTTTAATATCTGGTATCTGATGCGCTACGGGCGGAAAAAAGATCGTCAACGTGTCGAATGGCTCGTGAAGTTTTTGGAATCATGGTATTCGAAAGAGGAGCTGGAAGAACGGGCGAAAAGACTTATCGATTCGTTACAAACAACTGAAGTTAGTCCAAATCATGCGTATCATATGACAGAAGCACTAAGTCATGCTGGAATTAGTATTGAACTTGAACACCTATTGAAAATGGAAGCAAGCAAATTTTTACAAGCAAAACAATCGCAATTTGTACAAGAACTTACACCATCAGATTTTGCGATGGCTAAAAACATTAATCAACTTATCAAAAGAGATAAAATAGATGAAGCACTGATACTTTTGAAACAATTAAAAGACAAGAATGAATTATCTCAGAGCCTATATAAGTCTATTTCTATGCAACAAAAAATATTGGCACAAATTAAAAACATTCATGTTCTTTCTGATCAAATAGTAAATTTCAATGACAAAACACAGTGTATTAAAGATTTATACGAATTAGATATTATAAAGCAGAATGAAAATGATCCAACTCTTTGGCTCATAATATCGCTTATAGAACTCAAATGTGAGGATTATCAACGAAGCTTTTCTAATTTCTCAAGATGGCTTAGTACAGAAGATGGAAAAATTTTAGAAAAAATAAATCAAGAGTATTTGTTAACACTCATTGCTAAAGAGCAATACTACCAAGCCAAGAGGTTCTTTGAAATGGAAGTGTATGGTTTTAAAGACATTTATAAACCAATTTGGTATGCACTAATGCACTTGATGGGAGAGGATGAAGAATACAAAAAGATGGGGAGCGAACTCACCGAGAGTGTGAACGAAGTGTTGGAGCGGATTCAGGAGGATGAGGAGAAATACGGAAATTTATAATTTCTCCAACAAACAGATAAAGAACCCATCAATCGTATCGGTCGGCAAAATACGGACGGCGTTTTGTATCCGTTCATCATAAATTTCTTTTCCCCAGCGCGTCAGAGGCTTTTGGACGTTATCGAAGGGCAATCTGAGGGGTATGGTCTTTAAACGGTCTCCATGGCGCTCTAAGAGGTGCTGAAGGGGGCTTTCATTCT
This sequence comes from Sulfuricurvum sp. RIFCSPLOWO2_12_FULL_43_24, assembly GCF_001829605.1. NCBI lineage: Bacteria > Pseudomonadati > Campylobacterota > Epsilonproteobacteria > Campylobacterales > Sulfurimonadaceae > Sulfuricurvum > Sulfuricurvum sp. RIFCSPLOWO2_12_FULL_43_24. The sequence continues at coordinate 36,080 of NZ_MIBT01000060.1, forward strand.
CTTCGGGGGAAAACGAACAGGTACTATAGAGCAATTTGCCCCCCGGTTTGAGGGCATCGAACGCCGAGAGCAATAATCGGCGTTGGAGTTTGGAGGTCTCTTTGACTTTGTGGACACTCCAATAGCTCATCGATTTGGGTTCATGCGTTTTGAAACGTGCTTCGGAGGAACACGGCGCATCGAGCAAGATTCGGTCAAACATTTCAGGGCATTTTTTCCCGACACTGCGGCCATCGGTCATGTAAGTGTGGGCGTTGGTTACCCCTTGGTGTTTGAGATTATCGCAGAGGCGGAAAAAGCGCTCACGCTGAAGCTCTACGGCGGAGAGCCATCCGGTATTCTCCATCATACCTGCCAGCATCAGAGTTTTACCCCCGGGTGCGGCGGCGAGATCGAGGACGGTCTCCTCGGGTTCAGGCGCGAGTAAAACAGGGGCGATCATCGAGGAGAGGTTTTGGATGTAGAGATGCCCGTCATAAAAAGCAGAGGTTTGGGTGAGACGGAGTTTATCCTCCGGAGCGATGCGATAAACGCCCGATAAGATCTCCCACCCTACCCGCTCGTAAGGGATCCCTTCGTGTTCCAGCTCGGCTTCGAGTGCTTCAGGTGAGGTTTTTAGAGGGTTAAAACGAAACGTGACCCGTTTGGGTGCATCAAAGGTTTTGACGATCGTATCAAACCGTTCCTGCGGAACAATTTTCTCTAAACGCTCACGAAAGGCTTCCGGGAGACTCATTTGCGCACCACTCCGTTAAGTACCGGGACAAAATCGCACACTTCGAGGGTATCTTCATGGATGACACCGCCTTGCTTCGTGAAACGGGTAATCACCTGTTCGCGTCCTTTATCGATCGGAGCGATCAAGATTCCCCCCTCCGCTAACTGATGAAAGAGTTTTTGGGGGATGATGCGTGCGGATGCTGAGAACAAAATCCGGTCATAAGGTGCGTATTGTTCCCATCCGTTTTGACCATCATCGGTACGGGTGTGAATGTTGCCGAGGCGCAAATGGCGAAAACGCTCTTTGGCTTCCAAAAGGAGCGATTCGATCCGCTCGATCGTAAAAACGCGGCGAAAAACGTGAGAAAGAACGGCCGCCTGATAGCCGCTTCCGCATCCGATTTCGAGGACGCTGTCGCACCCTTCGGGGCTTAGATATTGGGTCATTTTTGCGACCGTCAGCGGTGAGGAGATGTACTGTTGTGCGCCGATCGGGAGCGCATCGAGACGGTAGGCGTTATGGCGCATCGCCAGTGGGACAAACTCTTCTCGATTCGTGTTGATAATAGCGGTTTTGATAACAGGGCGCAGAGGAAACTTTTTGGTAATCTCTTCAGCCATACGGGTTGTTTTAATTGCGGTTATTTTATCGATGCTCATTGTATTCCTATGTTGAGGTAGCGTCGCATGGACTCTACGGTACGGCTTTCATAATGGGATGTTAGTATTTCGGAGCCGTTATTGCGTATCTCTCCGCCAAAAGGGGTGATAATACCGCTCATGGCGCTGGTATCGGTATTATCTGCGTCAGAAGCGATAACGTAGCACTGGTTTATTACGGCGAGTGCGTTGGTAAGGGTAACGAAATGCTCACTGCGCAGTTTTCCCCATTGAGCAGGGATGGCAATAATATCGCACCCTTCTAACTGTTGCCAAAGGCTCTTGAAGCGGAGTTCAAAGCAGATGAGAATCCCGATTTTGATCCCCTCAAAGAGAAATGGGACGATCCCCTCTTCTCTTCCGGCTTCAAAATAGTTATGTTCGTTTCCCAGTGCGAAAAGTTTTGCTTTTGGTTGGGTGTAGAGAATTTGGGAGTTATGGAGGGCGTAGGCGATGTTGTAAAATTTCCCGCCCTTTTTGGTAATCGCGGTAAAGATCAAAAGACGATTGCCAACAGATGTGAGGAGTTTTTCGAGTGCCGTTTCGGTAAATTGTGCCGCTTCTTCAAATCGGTCATACGCAAAACCGCTCAAGACTACTTCGGGAGCGACAATAATGGCATCTTGCGGGGATTGATCGATGAGTGATTCGAGACGCTCTAGATTTTTAACAAAATCTTCACTTGTCTCAAAGCACAGCGAGACGATGGGACGGGTTTTAGAAGTCGTCAAAACTGAGACTTCCTTTGGAGTAGTTGGTTACTGTCCCCTCGAAGAAGTTGGTTTTTTGGTCGTTAAATTTAGAGAAATCATCGACCCATTTGATCGGGTTAGCAACGTTGTAGAGAGGTTTCATTCCCACAGCTGTAAGACGGTTATCGGCAAGATGTTGAATATATTGTTCCACGATTTCGTTTGTTAGCCCCAAAATTTGTCCTTGGGTAATGTATTGTCCCCATGCGACTTCCAGTTCAACCGCTTTGCGGAACATATCATAAACTTCTTCGAGCAATTCTTCCGTGAAGAGATCGCTACGCTCGCGTCGGAGGGTGTTGATGATGTTTTGGAATAAGACGAGATGGGTCACTTCATCGCGTTGGATAAAGCGGATCATCTGTGCGGAACCGAGCATTTTCCCTGAACGGGCGAGGGTGTAGATGTAGGTAAATCCGCTGTAAAAATAGATCCCTTCCAAAATCTGGTTTGCGAAACACGCTTTGACAAAAGCACTCTCTGATGGATCGTTAGCAAGATCGTTATAACGTGCGGCGATGGAGTCATTTTTGGTTTTGAGCATCATATCACGACGCCAGAGATCGTAAATCTCTTCAGAGTTTTGGCTGATCGAATCGACCATAACGGCGTAACTTTGAGAGTGAAGTGCCTCTTCAAAACTTTGGCGTACCAAAATGAGGTTTACTTCAGGGGCAGTGACGTAGGGATTCACGTTATCCATCAGGTTGTTGGTTTGGAGGCTGTCCATGAAAATGAGCTGGGAGAGAGCCTTGTCGTAGGCCGTTTTTTCCATCTCGGTGAGGTATTTGTAGTCTACCGCATCACGGGTCATGTCGACCTCTTTAGGGAACCATGTGTTGTTGAGCATCATCTCCCAGAGGTTATAGGCCCATTGATATTTGATGTTATTGAGTTCGAAAATGCCGGTAGGATTTCCGCCGAAAATCTGGCGATCGTTTACATGTTCGGTGGAGGTTGGATTGTAAATTTGTTTACGCTTCATTTCGGCTATCCCTGTGTGCAGATAAAGTAGATGATTATGTCGAAAACTAGATTTAAGTAGGCTAAAAGTAGGGAAGATATTTTTGGAAAAACGTTTCAAGCCATTATCTGATGATAAAGGTTTAGCCCTCGGTTGAAGTATTACCGCTGTTATTGACGTAAGCCGTAATGTTCTGAGAACGTTGAGCCTCTTTGGAAATGCTTTTATAATCTTGGAGTGAGAGGGCGGTAGCACTGTAACTCTCGTCGTTTTGATACATAGCGGATGATTTGATAAAAACATCTGTTTGCTCTTGTTCTGATTTGGCACCCACAATCTCAGTGCTATTTTTTTGTTGTTGATCGAGCTGTTCTTGGGTATTTTGGGTTTGTTCTTTTATCATCGCAGGATCGGGGCGTCCTACTTGCATCGGTTGTGAATAAGGAGTTTGAAAGATATAGGAACTAACTTGCATCCTAAGCCTCCGTTTTTGGTCTATTTTCCACAACTTTACTCCCGAAAAACAAAAAAAATGATTAAGTTTTCGGGTTATTTTTTTCGATCCTAAAGGATTTGTTTTTTAATCCGCTATCTTGAAAAAACATTTGTGATACAATAATTTATTATGATTTGAATGTATGATTTTTTTGGGAGAACAATATGGTTAAGCCGGCACTAAAATGGATCGGAGGAGTCGTTGCCCTATACGCTGTCATAGGGTTTTTCGCTGTTCCGTATGCAATCAAAAATATGGTTCCCGATAAGGTTTCAGAAGCTACAAAAGGGGGGATTTTTTCGGTCGAATCCGCCGCTTTTAACCCCTTTACCTTTCACCTAACGTTGAAAAATCTTGCCTTCAAAACCCCTCAAAAACATGACCTGTTCGCGCTTGGGCGTTTATCACTCAATGTAGACCCTCTCGCGTATCTTTGGCGTGGGGGATGGGTTGTGAATGAGGTTACGTTAAGTGAACCGCATATCGCGCTCCATCGTGATGAAAGAGGGGATTTTAATTTCAAATGGCTTACTGAACTGGGTAGCGATGAACCTAAAGCTGAAAAATCTTCTGAACCGATAGGGCTTATCATCAAGCACTTCGGATTAAAAAACGGGACGTTGAACTATCGCGATTATGCCGAAGGGAAAGCGTACACGCTCGATTTGGGTCCTGTCGGATTTAATCTCGATAATATTGATTTACGAGATCTCTCCAGTGCGGAGGGGAAAATGCGCCTTTATGCGACAATCAATGAGGGGGGATTTATCGATCTAAGCGGTAAAGTCGATGCTCTGTCTCCGCTGAAAATCGGTGGAAGTATGGCGTTTGATTCAGGAAAACTCTATACGCCGTGGCGCTATTTTAAAGAGAAGTTTCCGATCGAAGTGGCGGATGGTTCCGCTGCATTCGGATTTGATTACCGATTTGACAGCAGTGATGTGAATGCGACCGAACTCTCAAAACTCCATTTTGAAATCGATAAACTCCGCATCATCCCCAAAGGGGAACAGCGTAATCTCTTTACCCTCTCAACGCTTCGGCTCAATGATGGGAACGTGCAGCCGCTTAAGAAGGTATTTAACGCACGTTCCCTCATACTGGATGGAATCAATCTCTCGGCCGAGCGCTCCGGAGAGGGGAAAATCGATTGGCTGAGCTATCTTGAAGCCATTCAAAAAGCATTTCCAAAAGATGAAAACGAAACGGAGAGTGAGCCATGGACCTTTGCCCTTGGGGGTGTAGCCGTTGAAAACGCCGTGGTGCAGTGGAGTGACAACGCTCCGAGAGAACCTTATCGGGCAGTGTTGAGTAATCTTCGTCTCCACAGCGGGAGTGTTTCGAGTGATACAAAAGCGCTTCTAAAGCTCTCGCTTGCAACCGATGCGTTGCGGATAACCCGCCAGAGGGATGAGGCACTTGCGATGGGATTAGAGGCAATTGCAGTTGATGGGATCGAGCTTGATCGTGCCGGAAAATTTGCAACGGTTCAAAAACTCTCTCTTGACGGAGCCAGTGTCGCGCTGAAACGTCTCTCAGATGGTTCTATCGATCTTTCGCGATACGCGTATGCATCGTCCGCACCTGCAGAACGCTCGAGTGAGGCACCGTGGGGGTACCGGGTGGGTGAGATTGATCTAAGCAACGGATCGGTAGCGTTTATCGATGAGGTACCGAAACGTCGTGTCTCGCTGAATCTCGATCAACTCCATCTGAATCTCAAAGGATTTGAAAGTGACCCAACCCGTAAAAACGATCTGATTTTCTCCACCCGTATCAATCAAAAAAGCTCTCTGGAGCTTAGTGGGGGGGTGATACGCTCTTCCTTGAGCGCTCACGGGAAGGTGAACGTAAAAGCGCTGGACGTAACGTTGGTGGATCCGTATATCGAACCGAGCACCTATGCCTCCCTGCGTCGTGGAACACTCTCGGTAGCTGCTGATTATGATTATAATCCGTCTAAAACGGGTTTCAGAGGAAAAGTGGCATTGGAAGATTGGGTCGTCAATGATACCCGGGATGATTCGGTGCTGCTTGGATGGGAGAGCATCGGTGCCACACCGTTCGTCTATACTTACCCGGCCAATCAGCTGCGGATTAATCAACTGGCAATTGATGGGCTCTATACTAATGCGCTGATTGATGCGAAAAAAGTGTTGAACTACTCGACATTGAGTAAAAAGAGCGAATCGGAATCCAATGCAACGAAAACATCGGGGAATCCTTTTGGAATCGATATTGTCAAACTTCTTCTTCGCGGCAGTAGCGCCACCTTTAGCGATCTATCGCTCCCTTTGCCGTTTAAAACGTATATACACGATTTAGAAGGCTCAGTTCTTGGGATTTCAACCACAAAAGATGTCAGAACGTTTGTGAAACTGCGCGGAGGAGTCGATCAGTACGGATTAGCCAAGATCGATGGAAGTTTAAACACCAAAGCACCCAAAAAATTCACCGATATCAAAGTAGCGTTCGATAATCTCGAACTCAAAGGGTACACTCCGTACTCGCTTGAATTTTTAGGTTACAAGATCGATGGAGGGAAGCTCTTTTTGGACCTTGGGTATAAGATTGACGAAGGGAAACTAAACAGTGCCAATCGAGTTGTCATCAAACAAATCGAATTGGGAGCCGAAAAAGAGGGAGGATCGCCGTGGCCTCTGCGTTTTGTTGTGGCATTGCTCGAAGACAGTGAGGGTATCATTGATATCGATCTCCCCATCGAGGGGGATGTGAATAACCCTGACTTTAAATACGGCAAAGTAGTATGGCAGGTGATCGGAAATCTCTTTACCAAAGCGGTCACTTCACCGTTTAGACTCTTAGGCTCTATGCTGGGAATCGAGAGCGATAAGCTCTCCTCTATCGATTTTGAAGCGGGTTCTGCGACTCTCTTGCCGCCGCAGGTTGAAAAACTCGATCAGATTATTACAATGCTTTCCAAACGTCCTAAATTGTCGCTCAATGTGTACGGCGGATGGGATGAGGTACAGGATACGCATGCCCTAAAAGCGAAAAAATTGGTTCAAGCGACGTTGAAACGCAATAAAGATCTGAAAATCGATTCGGTACAGGCAATCAGTCTTGAATTACTCGAAGATATGGCAGAGGAATCATTGGATAAAAAAGAGCTCAAAGCTCTCAGAGCTTCTCTCAAAGAGAAATATCCCGAAGAGGCGGCCTATGTTCGCCATTATTCTGCGGCACTCATCGAAAAGCTGATCCCTCTGCAGCCGTTGAGCTCACAAGAGCTTCAAGGTATAGCACAGCAGCGTGCACAGATAATCCGAGCTCATTTGATCAAAACTCCGGGGTTTGAAAAACGCCTATTTATCAAAGAGAGTGAAGGGATAAAAGGGGAGAATGCGGATGCCGTTCCAATACGTTTAGAGATCGTTGTTCCGTAAGATTTTGAGAATTTTGTGATTCATCCTATAATGTCATATTTACTTTGAAGAAATCTTCCGCATTAATGCGGAAAGCTTTAGGGGATTGCAAAGGACATAAGTGTCCTTGCGACTTTGGCAGGCTTTGCCCGCTAAAGTGTATTACTTACAGGAGTTATTATGCCGTTTTCACCCGCAAAGCGAAAAGACACCCTAAGCGGTATTCTTTTTGTTGCAATATTTGCTGCTGCTGCGACGATGATCGCCGATTTGGCAGTTGTTAAAAATCTCGGGATATCCCCTCTTGTTGTGGGGATTGTTCTGGGGATATTTTTTGCCAATACCCTTCATAATCGTATCCCTTCCGTATGGGAAGGGGGAATTACATTCTCGGGTAAAAAAATCCTCCGTTTCGCTATCGTTTTTTACGGATTCCGTATTACGTTTCAGCAAATCGCTGAAGTCGGGATGGAGGGGTTTATGGTGTCGCTTATTATGCTCGCTACTACGTTTATCCTCGGAACTTATTTGGGACAAAAGATTTTTAAAATGGATCGGGATACCTCTATGTTAACCGCTGCAGGAGCATCGGTGTGCGGTGCAGCGGCAGTTTTGGCAACCGAGCCGGTCCTCAAATCCGAAGAGCATAAAGCGGCAATTGCCGTATCGATGGTTGTACTGTTCGGAACAATCGCAATGTTTCTTTATCCTGCCCTCTACAGTGCAGGGGTGTTTGCGGGGATGGACGATAAGACGTTCGGTATCTTTGTCGGCGGGACAATCCATGAAGTGGCACAAGTTGTTGCGGTCGGTGGAGCGTATGGTAAAGATGCGGCAGATGCGGCGGTGATCGTTAAGATGACCCGTGTTATCATGATTGCTCCGATGCTGATCGTACTGGGAATTTATCTCTCGTATGCCGCTAAAAAAAGCGGCAGTGCAGGGGGAGGCGTAAAGCTCGTGATTCCATGGTTCGCCGTTTATTTTGTCGGTATGGCTGGTGTCAACTCATTATTACAGCAATACTCTCTTGAGCATGTGGGAGAATCGATTGCAACATTTATCGCTTCTGCCGTTGAGAATATTAATCTGATTGATACATTCCTTTTAACCATGGCGATGACGGCGTTGGGTATGGGGACACGTTTTGCGAAATTTAAAGGGTTGGGGCTCGCTCCGCTTTATACGGCGGGAGCGATGTTCGGATGGCTTCTTGTCGGCGGATATTTTATTACGATGTGGGTAGTGGCTGCATTTTAATGAGCTTCTACTTTTCAAACAGATAATGATTGCGTAGAAGCTTTTCAATAGCTTCCGCCATCTTTTGGTAACCTTGCGCATTGGGATGGATGTAGTCACTTTTGTAGCGGTTGTCATGAAGAATATCAGCAAGAATATCCTCTTCAATTGCTAAGTGGTATGTTTCGGCTAGTTCGTCGTAAAGAGGGGGCGGTGTGAGTTGAAGAATCCCGAATTGCGGAACGGAGATTAAAATGACGTCGATATTCTGAGATTGCGCCAATCGGATCATTTGCTCCAGATTTGTACGCAGTTTTTGCATATCTTGTTTTTTAAGAATGTCATTTCCTCCGTGGCAGAGAAGCAAAATCTTTGGCTTATACTCTTGAAGTAGTGAAGGGAGCCGTTTGAGGCCCTCTCCGGAAGATTCACCCGAAATACCCCCGTTGATCACCTTACGCCCTAAAAGTTCTTCTAAACGTGCGGGGTAGCTCTCCGTGGGATCAGCTCCGTACCCGTAGGTGAGACTGTCTCCAAAAGCGAGCAGTACGGCTTCTTTTTCGATACGTTTGTTAGCTCCTTCAGGCGAACTATAATAGCGATTAAATAAGAAGCTCCCGATCAGTAATATGGCTACAATCGCATAGATTCTGTTTAATGTCATATTCAGCGCTTCCGATAGCTCAATGCTTCCAGTAAATGAGCTTTCTCTATATCTTTTTCTCCCTCTATATCGGCAATTGTCCGAGCCACTTTGAGAACACGACTCACCGCTCGAAACGATAATCCGAATCTCCCTATCGCCTGATCGATTAGCTGTTGCGTTTCATCGTTCAAAGGACAGTATCGGGCAATCTCCGCATCATTCAACGCACCGTTCAATCTCTCTTGCCCCCGCTCTTTTTGACGTAAAAAAGCTTGGCGTACTTTGGTGTGAAGCTGATGTGAGCTAATACTCGATTTATCCTCTGCACTTACGGCGTGCATTTGTACATACAGATCAATACGATCTAAAAAAGGGTCGGAGAGACGAGATTTGTAGCGGTTGATTTCGAGATCGCTGCATCGGCAGGCGGTAGTAGCGCTAAAGAGATTACCGCAAGGGCAGGGGTTCATAGCCGCTACAAAGAGGAAATTGGCATCATAAGTGACTTTGGTATTAACACGAGAGATACGGATATGACGGTCCTCTAGCGGTTCTCTGAGTGCTTCAAGGACGGTTTTCGAAAAGTGTGGAAGCTCATCGAAGAATAAAATGCCCCCATGAGCCAACCCTACCTCTCCAATCTGCGCTTTATGGGTTCCCCCGCCGAAGATACTCGCCCCAGTACTGGAGTGGTGAGGGGAGCGAAAGGGGCGTGAGGGGGTAAAGGACGGCTCTTTTCCCTCCAGTATTTCGAGTTTGGCACATTCGAGTATCTCGTTGTTATGGAGGGGTGGCATAATGTGTACGAGCCGTTTAGCGATCATTGATTTCCCGCTCCCCGGAGAACCCTCCAAGAGGAGATTATGCATTCCGGCCGCCGCTATCAGGGCAGAGCGTTTGGCGTGTTCTTGCCCTTTTATCTCTATAAAATCGAGGGGATAGTGTTGGTGAAAATAGTAGCTTTTTTCGTTGTGGATCAAGTGATCAAAATCGAAAGTACTCAGATGCGCTTTTGCTTCAGGGAGCGTGTCTGAACGCAACAGATTGAGGGTGTCAGTCAGGGTATCGACTCCATAAAAGGTGATGTTAGGGATTTTAGAGAGTTTCGGAAGGCTCACGTTGGGGACGATGGCACGAGTGATGGCTCCTTGGTTGGCGAGGGAGAGGATGATGGGGTAGAGGAGGGTGTTTTCGGTGACACTACCATCCAGCCCGAGTTCTCCAAATACATACCATTCCGACAAATCTCCCTCAAAATTACCCAGTGCTATCAGTGCAGCGATAGGGAGATCGAAATGTGATCCCTCTTTGCGCAGATCGCTGGGGGCGAGGTTGATGGTGAGCCGTTTAGGTGGGAACGTAAAGTCATTGCTTAAAAGAGCTGATTTGACACGCTCTTTGGACTCAGTGATGGCGGTGTTTGCCATGCCGACGATACTAAAAGCAGGCAGCCCTTTGGTCGCAGTGAATTGTACTTCGACGCTCTCAGCGTCAATCCCCTCAAATGTAGCACACCGTAATTGTTTCATGGATAGTCCAGAATATTATTTAACGGATATTGTAGCAAATAGGTGAGAGCAAGCGATAAATATTGCAAAACGCAATATTTATCTAAGCGTTATTTTTTCTCTTTGAGGGCTTTTTTATACTCTTTTTCGAATTTCTTGCGGCGGTTATAGGTGAGCTTTTCGATGAAAAGTTTTCCCTCTAAATGATCAATTTCATGCTGAATGGCGATGGCTAAAAGCTCATTAGCCTCTAAGGTACATGGTTCTCCATGGCGGTTCTGATACTGTAGCATGAGGGTTTCAAAGCGTTCAACATCTTCATAAAAACCGGGGACGCTTAGACACCCCTCCTGATAGAGGACATTTCCTTTGGGATCATGAATGACGGGATTAATAATCTCAATAAGATTCTCTTTGCTTTGTTCTCCCTCTTCATCGGGGATACAGAGAATCAGTGCACGGATGGGATTGGCTACCTGAATAGCCGCTAGTCCGATACCGTTGGAGCTCATCATGGTCTCAAACATATCATCCAAAAAACGGTGGAGAAGATCGTCGAAATTGACCACTGCAGATGAGCGGACTTTGAGTTGTTTGTTCGGATAGGTAATAATCGGGAGAATCATGGGGGCCTTACTGATTGCAAACCATATAACGAGCTGAGGAATCCTGATCTGCCGCTTCCATAGCATTAAGCGTGCAAACGAGAGTTTGATCAACTCCGATAGATGCTTTGAGCTCTGCGACACCGATGGCGATACGCAATTGAATTTCCTGCTCAGCGAGGAAAAAATTACTGGAGGCTACAAGGTCGTAAAGCCGCTCAGAAGCCCGTTTGGCACTTTCGATATCGGTATGTTTGAGGACCATTGCAAAAACGCCCTCACCAAAATGTGCAACGATGTCACTGCGTCTGGAAGTTTTAAGGAGCAAGCGCGCAACGGTGCGAATCATAAGCTGCTGCGCTTTTTCGCTTTGCATCGTATTTGCCGTCTCTTGGGAGAGGCGGACAAAAATCAGGGAACTTTTGTGTTTAAACTCATCGATGAGATTACGTTCTTGCTCAAGCTTGGCAATAAGGTAACGTTTGTTGTAGACACCGTACTGATTATCAAAAATGGTCTCATTTTCTACTTGCTTGACGATGGTAGCGGTCTCTTCATAAATGCTTTTCATGTGGGTTACTTGTTTTTTCAAGATACCGCTGAGTTTACTGACGTCGTTTCCTAAAGATGCTATGAGATCGTTCGCCCCGGCTAGTGAGGGGATGTTTTTGATCTCTTCGCCCCGTTTTTCCAAAATTTTCTCCATCAAAGAGATGTTTTTGTAGAGTGTTGCACTGAGCTGTAAAATACTTTTGACCGAGGAGAAACCTTGTTTGAGGGTTTTTTCAAGGGCTATACTCTTATCGCTTTGATCATCTTCTTCAAACTCGAGAATTGATCCGATCTGGCGGCGTAAGCTTTCGCTTTTCTCATCCAAGATACGATCAAAATAGAGGGCAAAATTATTGGGGGTCGGGGGGAGATTATCGGAGATAAGGGCGGTTAAAACTTCTTTGGAAAAAATTTCAAGATCACTGGTGGGATCGCCAAGTGATCCGGCACTGATGGAGTCTCCCTCCATCGTGTTTTTTTGGCGTTGTGAGCGTTTTAGATCACCAAGACTCGCCATATTTTAGCCTTTACTTCTCTTCTTTTTCTTTTTGGATCAATACTTCATCAATGATACCATATTCTACACCTTCTGCGGCTGACATAAAATTATCACGATCGGTATCTTTTTCGAGTTTTTTGATACTTTGTCCGCAGTTCTTTGCCAAAATCTCATTGAGTTCCGCTTTCATGCGCAAAATCTCTTTGGCTTGAATCTCGATATCGGTTGCCTGACCCTGAGCACCGCCGAGAGGTTGGTGAATCATGATACGTGCATGAGGAAGCGCATATCGTTTCCCTTTAGCCCCTGAACTGAGCAAAAATGCTCCCATTGATGCGGCTTGACCGATACAGATCGTACTCACATCAGGACGGATGTAGTTCATTGTGTCGTAAATCGCCATTCCAGAGGTGATAACCCCCCCCGGAGAGTTGATATAAAAATAGATATCTTTTTGTGGATCTTCTGCTTCCAGGAACAAGAGCTGTGCCACAATTGAAGAGGCAACAGAATCATTTACCTCACCGCTAAGCATAATGATACGGTCTTTGAGAAGACGTGAATAAATATCATATGAGCGCTCGCCGCGCCCCGTTTTTTCAATGACGTAAGGGATGTAGCTCATCGTGATTACTTGATTTTATCGTTAAGCAATTTACTAAGAACACGATCTTCGATCATTGCCATTTGGATTGCCGGAAGGTAGCCTGATTCTTGGTAGTGTTTGTAGACTGCCGCAGGATCTTGACCCATTTGCATTGCTTCGTAGTAAATGGTTTGCATCAATTCTTGTTCGTTGACGATGATGTTTTCCGCTTTAGCTAACGCGTCTACGATAAAGGTTGCTTTAACGGCACGGCATGCATCGTCACGGAACGTTTCGCGCATTGCTTTGACTTGTTCAGCATCGTTGCGGAGCTCTTCGAGTTGCGCTTCGCTGAGTTCACGCGCTTTTTTGTTCAATGCCATATCCATCTCTTGCTCAACGATGAATTCAGGAAGATCGATCGTGAATGCTGTTACGAATGTTTCCATCAATGAAGGTTTGAGGTCGTCGTTGTACATAACGCTCATTGCTTCGGTTTCTAGTTGTTCTTTTACTTTTTCTTTGAGCATTTCAACGCTGGCATCTTCATATCCAGGAAGCATTTTTTTCGCCAATTCGTCATCGACAGTTACTGCTTCTTTCGCTTGGATTGCGTTGATTTTCACTTTGAACTGTGCCGGTTTGCCAGCAAGTTTTGCTCCGCCGTAGTTTTCAGGGAAGGTAACATCGATGGTTTTCTCCTCCCCTTTTTTCATTCCGATTACCTGCTCTTCAAATCCAGGGATAAATTGGCCGCTTCCAAGACGAAGAGAGAAATCTTCCGCTTTTCCACCTTCGAATGCTTCGCCATCAACAAAACCTTCGAAATCAAGCAATGCACTGTCACCGCTAATCAACGCACGATCTTCATCAACATTTACGAGAGGTGCTTGAGCAGATGCGAGTTCTTCGATACGGGTCATGATCGCAGCATCATCGATTGCAGGTTTTGCAACTTCAGGAACCATAGCCGCATAATCGCCGAGTTCGATAGCAGGACGGGTTGCGATGATGACTTCAACATCGATACCGTTGTCGTTTTTTTCAAATTTAGCGATTTGAGGTTCACCGATGAGTGTATCCGCAGCGATGGCCATTTCTTTAAGTCCAGCGCTTAAAAGATCACGCAATGCTTGTGCTTCCGCATCTTGAACAAGGCGTTCGCCGTATTGCTTTTTCACGGCGCTTACCGGTACTTTGCCTTTACGGAAACCGGCAACTTTTGCCTCTTTAGAGAGCTGATTAGCGATTTTTTCGATGTTAGAATCGATTGTCCCGCGAGTGATAGCCGCGTTGATTTTCGCGTTGGCTGAGTCAATTTTGTTCGTAGTAATTTGCATTGAATCCCTTTTGTTAACGTCTCATATTAGACTAAATGGTGGCAATAATATCCAAAAAGGGTTAATGCTACGCTGAATTAAAATAAAAGCAAAGTAATGATAGAGTAATAGAGATAGTTTAATGACCAATATTTTTAACGATGAGAGAACCGATGTCAAAAGAAAATGAACAACAAAACTTTGAAGAAGCGGTCAAAACGATGATTCGCTATGTCGGTGAAGACGTTAATCGAGAAGGGTTGGAAAAAACTCCAAGCCGTGTTTTGAAAGCGTATGAATTTATGTTCGGCGGGTACAAAGAAGATCCTCAAACCATTTTAAATTCGGCGATGTTCGCGAGCAGCAACGATGAGATGGTTTTGGTCAAAGATATCGAGTTTTATTCGACGTGCGAACACCATCTTCTTCCGATTATCGGACGGGCCCATGTTGCTTATATCCCGAACGGAAAAGTGGTTGGGCTCTCCAAAATCCCTCGTGTTGTCGATGTCTTTGCGCGACGGATGCAGATTCAAGAGCAGTTGACCGAGCAGATCGCCGATGCATTGATGGAAGCGGTAGAGCCTAAAGGGGTTGCGGTGGTGATCCAAGCGCGCCATATGTGCATGGAGATGCGCGGAGTGGAAAAAATCTGCTCTACAACGACATCAAGTGCGTTACGAGGATTATTTAAAAAAGATGAAAAGACCCGTATGGAGTTTTTCAGCCTGATCAACTCTTCCAGCGGGAACCGTTACTAAACCATGCCGCTCAAAGCACTTCGCGGTCGTTTAGGGGTTGAAAAATTGACGACCGTATTCGGTACGGTGACCAAAATCAGCCCCACGGTTATTGTTGCCGAGGGGTTGCATGTCAGTATCGGTGATACGGTGCTGATGGTGTCAGAGATCAGCGGTGCAGAGGCACTCGGGATGGTGAGCGAGGTAGAGCGCAACCGTTTTTTTATTACCCCTTTTCGGTTTGTGGAAGGGTTCCGAGCCGGGGATAAAGTCTATCCGAATCAAAGCGGTATGATGATCGAAGTGGGTGAAGCGTTGCTCGGACGGGTAGTCGATCCCTTTATGAATCCGATAGACGGTAAAGGTCCTGTTTCCGGGACTCATCTCGAATCGATTATTAAAGCCCCTATTGCCGCAATGAAGCGAGGAATGATCGATGAGCCCTTCAGCGTCGGTGTCAAAACGATCGATGGACTCCTCACGTGCGGAAAAGGGCAGAAACTCGGTATCTTTGCCGGAAGCGGTGTGGGTAAATCGACCCTCATGGGGATGATCGTTCGTGGTGCCGATGCGCCCATCAAGGTGGTTGCCCTTATCGGCGAGCGGGGACGTGAGGTTCCCGAATTTATCGAAAAATCTCTCGGAGGCAATCTCGAAAATACCGTCCTTGTTGTCGCAACCAGTGATGATTCGCCGTTGATGCGAAAATACGGGGCATTTAGTGCGATGAGCGTGGCGGAATATTTTAAAGCGCAAGGGCACGATGTATTGTTTATGATGGACTCGGTAACCCGTTTTGCAATGGCACAGCGTGAAATTGGTCTTGCATTGGGTGAGCCTCCTACCTCAAAAGGGTATCCGCCATCGTCGTTGACGCTCTTGCCGCAGTTGATGGAACGTGCCGGAAAAGAGGAAGGGAACGGTTCGATCACCGCCTTTTTCACCGTGTTGGTAGAGGGGGATGATATGAGCGATCCGATCGCCGATCAGTCACGCTCGATTCTCGATGGGCATATCGTCCTCTCCCGTGAACTCACCGATTTCGGGATCTATCCCCCTATCCATATTCTCAACTCTGCATCGCGTGTAATGAACGATATTATCTCGCCGGAACATTTTGCCGCAGTGCGCCGTTTTCGTCGCCTCTATACACTTTTAAAAGAGAATGAGATGCTGATCCGTATCGGAGCCTATGTCAAAGGTACCGATAAAGAGCTCGATGAGGCGATCAATAAAAAAGAGAAGATGGAAGCATTTCTATCCCAAGGTGCAAAATTCAAAAGCGATTTTAATGAGACGGTTGATCAGATGATAGCGTTGATGGGGAATTGACACATACCTTAAGCCTTCCTAAACATAAAAAACCCTTAAGGTTACTATAACGTCGTTTGCACTATTATCCCAAAAGTTAAAGAAGACTAAATTAGTCTTTTATTTAGAACCCTAGTATAGGAGCATTATATGCAAGTCTATTTGGACAACAACGCGACAACGATGGTCGATCCTGCCGTCGTAGAGGCGATGGTTCCGTATTTTAGTGAGATTTACGGAAACCCGAACTCACTGCATCGTTTTGGTACCGCATCACACCCTGCGATTACAAAAGCGATTAATCAGATGTACAAAGCGATTAACGCGAGCGATAAAGATGATATTATTTTTACCTCATGCGCTACCGAATCGAACAATTGGGTCTTGAAATCGGTATGGATTGATAAGATTGTAAACGGGGATAAAAACCATATCGTTACCAGTGAAATTGAACATCCCTCCGTCCTCTCTACCTGTAGATTCCTCGAGGAACAAGGGGTCAAAGTAACCTATCTTCCGGTGAACGATCAAGGGATTGTTGAAGCCCATACGCTTCGCAGTTTCATTACCGATAAAACGGCGCTTGTCTCCATCATGTGGGCAAACAACGAAACAGGGATGATCTTCCCGATCAAAGAGATGGGTGAAATCTGTAAAGAGAAAGGGGTTCTTTTCCATACAGATGCGGTTCAGGCTGTCGGTAAAATTCCGGTTGATATGCAAGAAGTTCATGTTGATTTTTTATCAATGTCCGCCCATAAATTTCACGGTCCTAAAGGGATCGGAGCCTTGTATATCCGCAATTCGGAAGCGCTTACCCCATTGTTGCACGGCGGAGAACATATGGGAGGACGCCGATCGGGTACTCTCAATGTCCCTTATATTGTAGGGATGGGAAAAGCGATCGAGCTGGCAACAGAGAATATCACTGAAAAAATGGCTTCAATCCGTGCTAAACGCGATCGATTGGAAGATGCGCTACTCTCAGGGCTCAGTGACGTAATGGTCGTCGGGAACCGCGAGAATCGAACACCGAATACGATTTTGATCTCCATTCGCGGGGTTGAAGGGGAGGGGATGCTGTGGGATTTGAACAATGCCCTCATCGGTGCCTCTACCGGTTCGGCCTGTGCCTCGGAAGATCTCGAAGCAAATACGGTCATGCTGGCGATCGGTGCCGATAATGAGTTAGCCCATACGGGGATTCGTTTGAGCCTCAGCCGTTTTACGACAGACGCGGAGATCGATTATGTGATCGAGCGTTTTAGAGGCGCCGTTTTAAGATTACGCGCTATTTCAAGTTCGTATGCAATTGTACAACCCACTGCCGGCGGTGAAGCAACCGCATGCGGAATACATCACTAAAGGATTCTATTATGGCAAAAAACGATTTATTGGGCGGATCTCTTTGGGATCAGTATTCTGACAAAGTAACAACATTAATGAACAACCCTAACAATCAAGGGGAGATCACTCAAGAGGAGTGTGACGCGGCAGGACACAAGCTTATTGTTGCCGATTTCGGAGCGGAGAGCTGCGGCGATGCCGTTCGTTTGTATTGGGAAGTGGCCCCTGCGACTGATACGATTGTAAAATCAAAATTTAAAAGTTTTGGCTGCGGTACGGCGATTGCAAGTTCGGATATGATGGCAGAGCTCTGTATCGGAAAGACGGTACAAGAAGCGGTTAAAATTACCAATATTGATGTCGAAAAATCACTCCGTGATGATCCTGAAATACCGGCTGTTCCGCCGCAAAAAATGCACTGTTCCGTTATGGCGTACGACGTTATCAAAAAAGCGGCGGGACTTTATCTCGGCGTTGATGAGAGCAGTTTTGAAGATGAGATTATCGTGTGCGAATGTGCCCGCGTCAGTCTTGGAACACTTCGTGAAGTGATCAAGCTTAATGATCTCAAAACCATTGAACAAGTGACCGATTACACTAAAGCAGGCGGATTCTGTAAATCGTGTATTAAACCGGGCGGACATGAAGCGCGAGAGTACTATCTTGTGGATATTCTTGCCGATGTTCGTCGTGAGATGGATGAGGAGAAAATGCGTAATGCGGCAGATGCCGGAGCGCATGGTGATTTCGAAGCGATGACATTGGTTCAAAAGATCAAAGCGATTGACAGCGTAGTCGATGAGTCAATTCGTCAGTTTTTGATTATGGACGGTGGAAATATGGAGGTTATCGATATCAAGGATTCTCCTGATTATATCGACGTGTATATTCGCTATTTGGGTGCCTGTAACGGCTGTGCGAGTTCAAGTACGGGGACATTGTACGCTATCGAAGCGACACTCAAAGAGAAACTTTCACAGAAAATCCGCGTATTACCAATCTGATTGTTATTCGTTCGTGGTGAGCCTGTCGAACCATGGACGCTCACCCTTCGACATACCCTATAGGGCACGAGAGCTCAGGGTGAACGGAAAAACATTTAACTAGAACTTGTAATTCACGCCTGCAAAGAAGGCTTGGAAATGTGTTGTTTCTTCTTTGTAAGTACCACTTTCATACTTAGAGTCAGAGAAAAGATAACGATATCCAGCGTCTAAGGAAATATTATCATTTAATTTGTAATCAATTCCCGCTTGCCCTCCATATGCAAGGCCGTCTTGTTTGTAGTTTCCATTTTTATAAATAGAATACCCAACAATCGCACCAATAAACGGTTTTAATGGAGAATTTCCGAATAGATAATCATATCCTACTCCATAAGCATCGGTGGGTTGAATAAAATCTCCTTTACTGATGTATTGGTAAAATGCATAAGCCCGAGAATTTGCATCGAAATAGTAGCCTAGATTAACACCATATGCTGTACTTTTATTGGTAAAAACGACTCCGGTTGATGTTTTGTCTTCCTCTTTCGTTTTGCTGATATCACCACCGAGATAAAATCCGCTTTCATTGGCCATCACGGCAACACTAAGTAATCCAAGTAATGCAAGTTTTTTCATGTAATTGCTCCAAAAATAGTCCAATAAATTGGCTGCGCAAATATTAACAGAAAGAAACTTAAATAATACAGTGTATTTTACATTTTTTTATGTTATTAGAAATTTTTATCAAACCAATCCGCAACCTGACTACGGATCGTATGTCGCAACTGAATCCCTGCAATAAAGTTGTTGTGCTGTGCTTTATTGAGCAAACTTACCAATGCATTACGGCGTTTGGAGAGGAACGGATGGTCGATTTGTCCCGGATCACCCATGACCACGAGGCGTGTTTCATCTCCCATGCGGGTTCCAATCAGTTTGAGAGTGGCATTGGTCATGTTTTGTGCTTCGTCGATAATAACAAACTTACGTGAGATGGTAGTACCGCGCATATGGGCGATATCCATGACCTCGATATTGTATTTTTTCATAAACACTTCAGTGGCGTTTTCCCGTTTCACCGAGTTTGTATTGCCGGTATACTCGACGCGTGCATCGATGGAGCGTTTGCTTTGGTGCTCAATCGTAAAGTTGACGGCAGCATAAAGGGGATACATGAAAAAGCCGAGCTTTTGCTCCTCATCCCCTTTTCGAAATCCAAGTTCCGCTTGCTGATCGTTCGAAGTCACGGTATTACGGGCATAGACGATCCCCTCTACAATTCCCTCTTCGACCAGTTCCAGCCCAGCTTGGAGGGCAACGAGGGTTTTTCCCGATCCGGTTGAACCGGAGACAACGCTAACATAGTTTTGCGGATGGGTCATCATCGCATAATAAAACTTTTGCTCCAGATTCAGAGGACGGACAAACTCTTCGTTGAAGTGTTCCCCGAAACGTCGATCGAAATCACACCACTCGATTTGGTTATTGAAGCTGAATGCGTGACGTTGGATTCCCGTTTCATACATCTCAGAGGTGGTGCTGAGTGCCTTTTGGACAAAAGTGATTTGGTCAAAATTATGGTGTTCGATACCCTCAGGGATTGCCGGAGTCTCTTCATACTCATACGTGTAAGTAAAATCGATTTGTTCCGGTGCTTCGACACTGCTGTTGCGGATACTCTGGGTACGGATACCCCGAATTTCTGCGGCAATACGAAACGACATATCATTGCTAAGGAGGGTGAGGTCGTAATCATCGGCAATTTCACCGATTTTGGCATCGTTGATCCCTTTCGGCTCTGAAAAATTGTGAGATATACGGTAATTTTCACGGTGGACGATAAAGAGGTCGATGAGATTCGCCTCACCTCCGTGGAGGGAGCGATCATAATTGAGGGCTAACCGGTAGTAACGGTCATTTTTACATGCATCCATATCAACATGCTTGCGAACACACTCAGGAAGCTCTATAAAACTGATCGGCTCGCCCCATGCAGCATCAGCAAGGCGGAAAAATTCCCGAGCCTGAAAGCCCGCTTCGGAGCGCATATCGTCTTTTTTACTGTTGAGTTCAGCCAAAACGATGTTAGTGATAACGATACCGTTGTGATTTTCATCACTGATTCGTAAAATGTTGGTGGGATCATCTAAAATAACGGAAGTGTCAAGGAGATAGCAGTTTTGAGTCGTACTCAGCACAAAGAACCCTTTTTATAGGAATTCTTTATGGTAGTGAAAGAAAGCTTAAATATTTATACGTAGTAGTTTTTTACGCCGTTCATTGTTGAACCCATGTTGAGCAGTAGCATATCGGCAACGACAAGTGCCGCCATGGATTCGGCAACGACAGAACCGCGTACAGCGACGCAGGGATCATGACGACCTTTGAGAGAGACATTGATAGACTCATTATGGGTATCGATACTTTCTTGGTCGATGAAAATCGACGGGGTCGGTTTGAAGTGAACGCGCAAGATGACATCATCCCCGTTGCTCATCCCCCCTAAAATGCCACCGGAGTGATTGGTTTTAAAACCGTCTGGAGTGATTGGGTCGTTATTTTGGCTGGCGAGGAGTTCAGCACTGTGAATTCCCTCGCCGATTTCGACCGCTTTGACGGCATTGATTCCCATCATTGCCTCTGCCAACACTGCATCGAGTTTGTAATAAAGCCCCTGTCCTAAGCCGATAGGAAGATGTGAAATTTTGACCGTAGCAACGCCTCCGACCGAATCATGAGCATTTTTAGCCGTTAAAATTGCCGCTTTTTGAGCCTCTTCTACGCTCGCGTCAAGGGCATAGATAGGGCTGTTTTTTGGATACGAGAAATCCAGACTTTGTGCCTCGATGCCGTGGATAGCACTGATACCGCTGGCAAACTCGATCCCCAAAGAACGGAGCATGAGTTTCGCAATCGCTCCTCCCGCAACGCGCGCCGCCGTTTCGCGTGCTGATGAGCGTCCGCCGCCGCGATAGTCGCGGAGACCGTATTTGTGAAAATAGGTAAAGTCTGCATGACCCGGACGAAAAATATCTTTGACATTGCTGTAATCACCGCTCTTTTGGTCGGTGTTGTAGATCACCATCGCTATCGGTGTTCCGGTGCTAAATCCTTCGAATACGCCGCTGAGGATCTCAACTTTATCCTCTTCTTTGCGTGCGGTAGCAAACTCGTTCTGCCCCGGTTTGCGGCGATCGAGTTCGCTTTGAATAAACGCTTCATCGATTTCGAGTCCGGCAGGGACACCGTCGAGAACACAGCCGATCGCTTTGCCGTGGGATTCGCCGAATGTTGTTATGGTAAAACGTTCACCAAACCGATTCATTTGAGCTCCTTTGACAGCATCTCAAGGGCGATTTGCGCCGCCTCTTGCTGGGCTTGTTTTTTACTTTTTCCCTGAGCGGAGGCGTATCGCTTGCCGTCGATGATAACGGCGACTTCAAACTCTTTTTTATGATCGGGGCCGTGAGCGGCGATGAGCTGATATTCGGGAGTGGTTCCGTAATGGGCTTGGGTCAGCTCTTGGAGAGAAGTTTTATAGTCTTTAAAGAGTGAATCGAGCGAAATATCAGGATGAACGTGTTCGAGGAGATCAATGGTAATCTCCTGCACTTTGCCCAAACCGGTTTCGAGGTAGATTGCCCCCATGAGTGCTTCAAACGCATTCGAGAGGAGTGAGCTTTTGGTTCGACCGCTGTTGTTCTCTTCGGCATTGGAGAGATAGATATATCCTCCAAGATCCAAGTGGAGGGCGAGAGCGGTAAAACCCTCTTCGTTGACGAGTGATGCGCGCATTTTTGAGAGTTTCCCCTCGTCGTATCCGCGAAATTTGCTATAGAGGTATTCACCGACGATGAGATCGAGTACCGCATCTCCCAAAAACTCCAAGCGCTCATTATTGTAGGGCTGTTTGTAGCTTTTATGCGTCAGCGCTTCAATAAGGAGCTCTTTGTTTTGAAATGTGTACCCTAAGCGTTCTTGCAGGGTGGTTAAGTTATCCATTAGTGATTTAATCCTTTTTTAAATTTTTCCGCTTTCATCATTTTAACACGGATTGGGAGCAAAGCCCCCCATCCTACGCTAACGCTGAGTTCTCTTCGGCAGAGAGCCCACGCACGCTTGCGTGCTTCTATTTTAAAGTGTTTTTATACTTTTCCGCCTCTTCGCGGGCGATTTGGTCACATTGCTCATTTTCGGGATGACCGTTATGTCCTCGAACCCACACGCCGTTGATACGGTGGCCTCTAGAGACTTTGATATATTCTTGCCAGAGATCGGGGTTTTTGACTTTGGCAAAGTTCCGTTTTATCCATCCCTCCAGCCACTCGTTAATCCCTCGGATCACATAGCTCGAATCGGAGATTACGGTGACATCGCACGGTTCTTTGATCGCACGAAGACCTTCGATCACCCCGAGGAGTTCCATTCGATTATTCGTCGTATGCTCTTCCCCGCCGCTAATAATCCGTTCTTTATCGCCGTAGCGCAGAATCGCTCCAAATCCCCCCGGTCCGGGATTACCCAATGCCGAGCCATCACTGAAGAGAGTTATTTTCTTCAAACCGTTCCTTTGAGAGATTCATTATGTTTTGTACGGTATCAATCGCATGACAGTGAGGACAGCGGTGAAACGGTAAAAACGAGATTTGGTTACACGCATCACACGTATATTCAAATTCCAGTGTTGCTTTTCCTGCACCGCAGCGGCGTAACGCAATCAGAGTGTCAAGCTCGAAAATCGAGCTTCCCTCTGCCAGCTCTACTGAGCTTTTTGCACTGAAAAGCTCACGCAGATAGGTGTTGCTTGCAATTATATCCAAATCGAGATGTTCATCCCCTACACGCCACAATACATCGCTGAGCCGTTCGCTGAGGGATTGATCGAAATGTTTCCACGCCAAAAGCGGACGATACGCAAAAAGCCATTCATACACCATATACCCTAAACAGTGATGGGTTTCGTAAAATGCAATCAACCGGTGCGCTTTTTCATCGATACTGATACGGTGATCGCTAATGAGAAGTTTGCATTCCAAATAGAATTTTTCATTGATCGTTTCGGGTGAGAGTTCTTGTAGGGACTCCATGACTTCTAGCGCTTTATCGTATTGCTGAAGTTGTTCATAGATGAGGACTAAAAAATGGAGTGCTTGGGGTGTTCTGGGTGCATTGCTTAGAATTTGGAGAAAACTCTGACGGGAACGTTCTAAAAATCCTGCTTTGAAAAAACTTTTTCCTAACAATAGCAAAGCGTCTTTTTGAAAGATGGGATCACGATTTTTTGAGAGGAGGGCGTGATAGATTTCAACGCTCTTTTCATAGTTCCCTTGATGCTCAAAGCTTTGCGCCAGTAAAAGCCACGATTCGCTGGTGAGGGAGTTGCTCTGCACTTGCTCAGAGAGTTTTGCCTCTTCTTCAAGCGATTCGAATTTTCCTAAAAATGATTCGAGATCACGATGCTCTCGGGATGTTTTGTATCGCCCCCACCAATAGCTCAAAAACGAGAGAATAAAGAGGAGGATAAAAAAAACGACAACACCGAAAAGGGGATCGCGAAATTCAATAAAAAAAGTGTCCATGACGTATTATAGCTTTTGAAAGGTTATTTCGAGAATGGTTCGTGATTTTGGATCGATCCGGTAGTGTACTGAGGGCTCATTATCATAAGAACAAAGGGCATTAGGGCATGTCAGAGTTTTGGCTTGGGGCAATGGATCACCCAGTCCGAGGTTCTGTTTGTTTTTAATCTGCGGGCTGAGGATATGGATTGCGGCGATTTTTTTACCGGAAGCATCGGACACGATTTGGGCGATGAGTCCATCCCCCCGTTTCATCTGATAGATAATCTCGGGGGATTGCGGGGAAATTTGACTCAGTTTTTCAAACTCAAACCCGTGCAAAGAAGTACTGATTTGCTGGAATGGGGTATCGGGATGGATCGCACCGAGTCCCTCTTCACTGATGGTGAGCGGATAGGGGAGGGCATTATTAGTGCTGTTGCATCCGATGAGTAAAAAAGCGAGTAAAAGGGTACGTGTTATCAAAAGACTCTCTCCACCATCAGTTGGAGGGAGACACGTCCGTTCCATTCATTTTTATTCACTGTATAGCTGCACGACATTTTTTTAGTTTCAGGGTATTCGAGTGTTCGCCGAAATGCGATCAGTTCGAGTGTTTTTGGACTCACAGCAGAGGGACGGAGTTCAATGCGGCTGTGCGATTGGTCACTACCGAACAGTTTTACGGTTACAACATCGGCCTCACGGATCAGAAACCTCGGGCGGGGATTTCCCTCACCGTAGGGTTCGAATTGCTCCAACAGCTCTAAAAGCTGAAAATTGATCATCTCATGTTCCAGCTCACCGACGATCTCATTGTGGGGAATGAAATCAGAAGGATTAACACTTTTTGCCGCTTCATTGATCCCAAGACGAAATGCGGTTACCGTATCACTGCTCATCGAAAGTCCTGCCGCCATTTTGTGACCGCCGAATTTTTGCAGATGTTTCTCTTGGGATTTGATGAGGGTATAGAGATCGACATTACCGATGCTTCGACCGGAGCCTTTGGCAATACCGTTGTGAATACTAAGGACGATGGCAGGTTTTTGAAAATGGTTGACGAGGCGTGATGCCACGATCCCGACGACCCCTTCGTTCCAGTGCTCACCGGCTACGACAATGATTGAATCATCACGGTTTACATGGTCCATTGCTTCGGCGGTGTTTTGCGCTTCGGTCTCTTTGCGCAGGGTATTGAGGGCACTGAGAAGTTCGAACTGATGGTATGCTCTCTCACTGGTATCGGCCAAGAGAAAATCCAAAGCGATTGAAGCATCTTCGAGCCGTCCTGCTGAGTTGATGCGCGGAGCGATTTGAAATGCGATATCTTCAGAGGAGACATTGGAGCGGTTTAGAAAATCACGTATAAGGAGAAACGGAGAGAGGGATGACGTTTGCATCATCTCTAGCCCCGTTTTGACAATGGCACGATTGATCCCTACGAGCGGCATGACATCGGCGATAATGGCGAGAGCGAGAAAGGGGAAAAACTGACGCATATCGATGGTAAGGTTTAGTTCTTGTTTGACTAGCCCCATGAGCAGCCAACCCACTTGTGCGCCGCATATCTCTTTAAACGGATAGGGACAATCATGCTGTTTCGGGTTGATAATGGCATAAGCGTCCGGGAGGATGTCACCAGGGGTGTGGTGATCGGTTATGATCAGATCGATTCCTCGTAACCTGCACACTTCTGCGGCTTCTATGGCATTGATCCCGTTGTCGACGGTAAAGATGACATCCGCATCGAGACGCTCGAGTACATTTTTAGAGACCCCATACCCATCACTAAAGCGGTTTGGTATGGTGGTAGTCAGTGGGTAGGGGATGAGATCGAAAAAACGTTTGACGATGGCGGTCGAGGTGACGCCATCCACATCGTAATCGCCGACCAGAGCGATACGCTCGTTGTTACGGATAGCACGAGCAATCCGCTCGGCCCCTTTTTGGGCATCTTTGAGATTATTGGGGTGGGGTATATCGGAGAGTTTCTCGCTCTGCGCCTCAAAACGACGCGCTAAAAAACTCCCTAGAGAGGTATGATCGAGAAGGGGTACCTCAGGCAGGGTTGACATGCGCGAAGGTTGCTTTCACAAATCCGAGGATGGAGGCATTCGGACTTTGGAGACGAGAGGTGAATTCAGGATGAAATTGTACCCCCAAAAACCATGGATGATTTGGAATCTCAACCGCTTCGATCAAACCATGCGATTCACCGGTAACGACCATTCCAGCCGCTTCGAGTGCTTCGCGATAGGTCGGATTGGCTTCGTAACGGTGACGGTGGCGCTCATAAATCAGGGTTTCGCCGTTATAGGCAGTACGAAGGTTTGACCCCTCTTTGGTTTCACACGGGTATTCGCCCAGACGGAGTGTTCCTCCCATCGGTGAATGGTGGGTCCGTAGCTGTGTTTCACCTGATTGGTCGATGAAATTATCGATTAGATAAATCATTGGATGGGTCGTCTTCGGGTTAAACTCGATGGAATTGGCATCGGCATAGCCTAAGACATTGCGTGCGTATTCGACGATGGAGAGCTGCATCCCCAAACAGATTCCCAAATACGGGATTTTATTTTCACGGGCGTAGCGAATTGCTTCGATTTTCCCTTCAACTCCACGGTTACCGAAACCGCCGGCAACGAGAACCGAATCACAGTCGCGCAACAGTGCTTCTGCCCCTTGCGTTTCGATTTTTTCACTGTCAATCCAGTTGATCGCTACGCGGGTATCGAGATGCGCTCCCGAATGGATAAACGCTTCGATGAGCGATTTATACGACTCTTTGAGTTCCAGATATTTACCGACAAATCCGATGGTAACATGGTGTTTTGGAGAGACGATCTTTTTGACCAATGAATCCCACTGTTCCATATCGGGTTTAAGTTCTCCAAGACCGAGCTCTTTAGCGATCGGGGCAAGGATGTTTTGTTGTAAAAAGCTCAATGGTACTGCATAAATGGTTTGCTCATCCATTGCTTCGATGATACTGTCCGAGCTGACATCACAGGCGAGGGCAAGTTTCTTTTTAAAGGTTCTTGGGAGTTTTTCTTCACTACGGGCGATAATCATCTGTGGGGTGATTCCGATACGACGAAGCTCCTGAACTGAGTGCTGGGTCGGTTTACTTTTGTGCTCACCGGCCGCTTTGATGAACGGGATGAGGGTAACGTGGATGAAAAATGTCCCTTCTACCTCGTCATCGTGTTTCATGGTGCGAATCGCTTCCATAAACGGCAATCCCTCGATGTCTCCGACGGTACCGCCGAGCTCAACAACAAGAATCTCATGCCCCTCACCGGCTTTTTTAATACGATCAACAATTTCTCCGACGATATGAGGAACAACCTGAATCGTCTGCCCCAAATACCCGCCGCTGCGCTCACGTTCAATAACCGAGCTGTAGACTTGACCCGTCGTGAAATTGCTGGTGCGTAAAAAAGATGCGTCGAGAAAACGTTCGTAGTTTCCAATGTCCAAATCCGTTTCGGCACCGTCTTGGGTTACGAATACTTCACCGTGTTCCAGTGGGCTCATGGTTCCCGGGTCAACGTTGATATACGGATCGATTTTGAGCATTCCGACTTGTTTGCCGGAGTGTTTGAGCAGTGCACCGATACTGGCTGCCGTAATCCCTTTTCCGAGTGAACTCAGAACTCCGCCGGTTACAAAAATATATTTGGTCATTGAATCATTCCTTAGCTATTAGCGTTTTTACGATGGGGTTAAATGGGTCGTGGTGATCCAAAACGTCGACAAATTGCCGCTCTTCTTAAGGAACGTATTATATACTTTTAAGACTTATAAAAATGTTTGACAAATTGGAAATTAGTGGAATCGGTACTTTATTACATCACAATAGCTTTAGGAATGTCGATTGTTGTCAATCTTGTCCTCAAGCGATTTGGAATTTCGCCGATTATCGGTTACATTTTGACCGGTGTGACGGTTGCGTACGGATTCGATTTGCGTCACATGGCCGATTCGCATACCTTAGAGATGATTGCCGAATTCGGTGTGGTTTTTTTGATGTTTACGATCGGACTGGAAGTGTCGTTGCAACGCCTTTCAACGATGAAAACCGATGTCTTTTTTAACGGTTCGCTTCAAGTTCTTCTCTCTGCGGGCATCTTTTTTTCTTTTGCGTACGGAGTATTCGGAATTTCATTAGAAACGGCATTGATTATTTCGATGGCATTGTCGCTCTCTTCGACCGCAGTCGTTTTGAGTTATCTCAAATCGACCAAAGAGATTGCCCGTCCCTATGGCCAAAAGTCGACCGGGATTTTGATTTTTCAAGATATTGCCGTTATCCCGATCTTAATCTTGATCGGATTTTTAAGCTCAAACGGTAAAGATATCAGTGATGTATTACTTCAAACGGCGATCAGTGCGTTGGTCATTGTAGGATTGTTGTTTATCGTAGGCAAGAGAATGATGACATGGTTGCTCCATTTCTCCTCTTCGAGTGAAGTGGACGAACTGTTTATGGGTTCGGTTTTGGTTATTGTTGTGGCTTCTTCCCTGTTAGCTTCGTATGCCGGATTTACCTACTCTCTTGGGGCATTTGTCGCGGGGATGATTATTGCTGAAACCCGTTATCACCATAAAGTTGAATCCGATATCGCACCGTTTAAAGATTTATTGCTCGGAACCTTTTTTGTTACGGTCGGGATGAAGATCGATTTGGCACTGTTTGTAACCCATTTGTCTGAGATTATGATGATTCTCTTGGGGGTTTTGATCGTTAAGGCGATAATTATTTATGGAGTTATCCGTATCTATTCCCAAGCCAAAATCGCGTTTAAAACCGCTATTGCCCTTTCGCAGGTCGGAGAGTTCTCCTTTGCAATTTTTGCACTTGCGGGAAATAACAAGCTTATTCCCGATGAACTTTCTCAGATTTTGGTATTGGTCATTGTCTTATCGATTGTAGCTACCCCTATAATTTTGGCAAATTTGTCGAAGATCAGCAGCTATTTTTTCAAAGATATCAGCGTTACCGAAACGTTTGCCATGTTGCCCGGACGTAAAAATCATGTTATCGTCTGCGGCTACGGGGTTGTGGGAAAATTCGTGGCTAAAGCATTGAAGGCCGAGGGGGTCGATTACGTTGTTGCCGACAACAGCTATAAACACGTCGAAGAGGCGCTTCGTGATGGGCAAGAGGTCTATTTTGGGGATATGTCTAAAAGCGCTATTTTGGATAAATTGTGTACCAAAGAGTCGGTAAGTGTTATCGTCACGCTCGATAATTTGGATAAAAAGAGACTTATTTGTGAAACGATTATCCGTTATGCGCCGAATGTGAAACTGGTAGTTAAAGTGATTAGTTTAGAAGAAAAGCGTGCCCTTCGAGGACTTCCCATCTCCATCACGATCGATGGAAAGAGAGAAGTGGCGGCACGCTTGGTCAGCGAAGCGCTTTATTGTAGTATTTAAGCGGGTTTTTGTTCAGTGACGAGCCATTGAAGATAGCGTATCGACCACTCTAAATCTTCTATTGCAGTATCGACCGCTTCGAGAGGCTGATCGAGTTGGCTTTTGAGTTCTTTTAGGCGTTGTTTGAGATACTGTGCCATATGGTAGTAGGTGTTGAGAGAGGTGTCGTCTTGGGCTTTGATAATTAAATCTTCCAAAGTTGCAACCAACTCTTTTTCATTGGGGAAAATATTTCCCGCTTTACGAAGGGTTCGCTGTACCTTTTGGAGGTGCTCCATATCGACTTTGAAATTATCGGTATTGTTCATTTTTTTCCTTGGATACGCCACGCGAGCAAAGCCCACGTGGCTACGCTAACGCTGAGTTCTCTTCGGCAGAGAGCCCCCATGCACGCTTGCGTACATAATGTTAATTTCCTCGAGAACCGGGTTTGATCGCTTCAGAACCATCCGCACACAATGGGCAATTTTCCGGTGCATACATCTCAAAATCGAAATCAGCGAGGGCGAAAAGAGGTTTATCCGCAGGTAAAGCACAGTTGGTTTTACGCTCCAAGGCGCTTCCGTCACGTTTGCAAAACCCACGGTTAGCGAGGGCTGCGAAACCTACCACGACACCGCCGAGGGCTTCGATAGCCTTTGCCGCTTCCATAGCAGATCCGCCGGTGGTGATGATATCTTCACAGATGAGGACTTTCTCACCCGGAGTGATTTCAAAACCGCGACGAATCTGCATTTCACCATTGACACGCTCTGCAAAAATCGAACGTTTATCGAGTGCTGTCGCAAGAGCAAATCCTGCGATGAGTCCGCCGAGTGCCGGAGCACAAACGGTATCAATTTCGATCCCGTTTTTTTGAATATTGGCGGCTAGCGCATCCGCGAGAAGCTTTGCGGTGCGAGGTTGCTCCAACACTTTTGCCGATTGTAGGTAATACGCAGAGTGATTGCCCGAGCTGAGTTTAAAATGCCCTTCAAGCATTGCGCTTGCATCGAGATAGATTTGTTTGATATCCATTAGGGTTATACCGTCAAGATGTCTTGCTCTTTACTTTTGAGCAATTCTTCGATTTTGGCGATAAATTTATCGGTGATCTTTTGGACTTTATCCTGAGCCCCTTTGGACTCATCGGCGGTTACCAATTTATCTTTTTCGAGTACTTTGATTTTATCGTTTGCTTTTTTGCGGTCATTACGTACGGCAACTTTTGCATCTTCCGCCATTCCACGTGCTTTTTTCGCGGTATCGTGACGCTGATCTACGGTCATCGCAGGGAAGAAAAGTTTGATATCGGTTCCGTTATTGTTCGGATTGACTCCGATATCGGCTTTCATGATCGCTTTTTCGATCACTGAGAGCATCGATTTATCCCACGGAGAGATCGTAATAGTCGTAGCATCGGTAGCAAGAACACTTGCGGCTTGATCGATAGGAGTCAGCGAACCGTAGTTGTCAACGCGAACATTATCCAAGATTTTAGTGGTGACACGTCCGGTGCGGAGTGTGCGGAAGTTGCTGAGAAGATGCTCACAGCTTCCTTGCATTTTTTCTTCGCAAAATTGATACACTTCGTTTAACATGAAATTCCCCTTCGTCTTATTTGGTAATATTGGTATCGTTTACGATATCGATCGTAGGTGCGGCAACCTCAGTCGTCTCAACCATAGCGTCGACAACCGAAGCATTTTTTTGTTGAGCGTAGAAATAACCCAATGCGATTGTGTTCACCACAAAAACAAATCCGAGGAAAAAGGTCACTTTAGCCAAAAAGCTCCCCGGTCCTTTAGCCCCGAAAACTGATTCGTTAGAACCGCTGTATGCTCCCAAGCCGATGCTGGAGCTTTTTTGCAAAAGTACGGCGATAGTGATCATTACTACGAGTACAATTTGCACGATGAGCAGAATACCTGTCATGTTAATCCTTAAATAATAAAAAAGTTCGCGATTATAGCACAGTGTTGATTAGAGGGTGATGAAGCTCTTTTTTAAACCGATTAGGATTAAAATACCCTTTTTACAAAAAGGAAAACGGTTATGTGCAAAAAATGTCCCCACAAGAAAAAAGTAGCCTATGCCATTGCAATCGTTGTCTCAACGGTAGCCTATTACTTTATCTTTACGCAATTTTAGATTAGCGATCAATTTTCTTTAAGAGAGTGAATAAAAATTACTATAAATGAGAGTCAAATTAATGGATACAAAACGACTGATAGTGTTTGGCGGTATTATTGTTGCAATCGTTATAGGGATGAGTTTTTTTTCTCCAAAGCCTCAGAAAAAGGAGAGTACAGGCGACGTTAAAGCGGTTGTCTCTGTCAGTACCTTTTCTCTGTTCGAAGTTGCCAATGCTGTTGCCGGTGATGCTCTTGATATCCGTTCCATTGTTCCGTTGGGGAGCGATGCTCATATGTTTTCTCCTAATCCGACTCAGGTTGCCGAGATTTCAGGTGCGGCGTTGTTTATCTATAACGGTGCAGGATTTGAGACATGGGCCGAAAATCTGATAAACACCCTCCCTGAAACGACGCAGGTTATCGACATGAGCCACTATATGACTTTGATGAAAAGCAAAGAAGATCACCACGATGAAGCAGAACATGAGGGGGAAGAGACTCATGATCACGGAGCGTCTGACCCTCACTATTGGCTCGATATCGACAATATGATCAAAATGACCCAAACATTGGATACACAATTCTCAAAACTTGCCCCTCTCAAAGCGGAGTATTTTCATCACAATGCACGTGCCTATATTACCGAACTCCAAAAACTCAAATTAGAATACACAACAGGCTTGGCGGAGTGTAAAAATCGTGCCCTTATCTCAAATCACGACGCATTCGGTTATTTGGCAAATGCCAATAAGTTGGAAAATGTGTCTGTTATCGGATTGTCCAGTGATGAGCAGCCGAGCGCACAGACGGTAGCCCATGTGGTCGAAGTAGTTAAAAAATACGGGATGAAAACGATCTTTTTTGAAGAGATGATCAACGATAACGTCTCTCAAACCATTGCACGCGAAACGGGGGCGAAGGCGCTCTCCCTCCAACCGCTGGAAAATATTAGCCAAGATGAGTTAAAATCGCATCAAACGTATCTCTCGATAATGCGAGAGAACCTAAAAAAATTACGTGAAGCTATGGAGTGCCGTTGAAATTTTCCCCGAGTCTTTTCGAAGTGAACAGCCTCAATTTTGAGCGACAGGGCAATCTTGTCCTCAAAGGGGCAACATTTCAAATTCTTCCGGGGGAATATTGTGCCATTATCGGCCCTAACGGCGGAGGGAAAACAACCCTTGTCCGTCTTTTGTTGGGCCTCGAAAAACCGACATCGGGTGCGATTAAACTTTTCGGAATGGCTCAAAATCGCTTTCGAGACTGGAACCGTATCGGCTATGTTCCTCAGCGTTCCGCTTTGGTGGACAGCACTTTTCCGGCAACGGTGCGTGAAGTGGTTGGGATGGGTCGATACGCCGTGAGGGGAATTTTGGGATTTGAATCGGACGAAGATAAAGCCTCGATTAGTGAGGCGATGGAGTTGATGGGGGTGCAGGATTTATCGGATCGTCTGATCGGTAACCTCTCCGGCGGTCAGCGCCAGCGAGTGATGATCGCTCGCGCACTTGCTTCTAACCCGGATGTATTGATTGTTGATGAGCCCAACACGGGGGTTGATGTTGAATCCCAGCACCGTTTTTACGAACTGCTCCGTACCCTTAACCGTACCAAAAAAATGTCTATCCTCTTTATTACTCACGATATCGGAGTAATTGCCGAGGATATTACCCGCGTCTTGTTTGTCAACCAAACACTGCTCGTTTCCAAAAATCCTGCTGAAATGATCCGATGTGATGAGATGAGCCGGCTCTACGGCACACCGGCACACGTTGTGTGTCATAATCATTGAAGGGGGTAACGAATGTTGGAAATGTTTAATTACCCCTTTATGCAGCGGGCGTTTATCGCGGGATTGATGATAGCGGTTTTAGCGGCACTCAGCGGTTCTTTTATCGTTCTTCGCCGTTATTCATTGCTCAGCGAAACTTTGGCACACGTATCGTTAGTCGGTGTGGCAATAGGACTATTATTTGGGATGAGCCCGTTGTGGATAGCGGTTGTTGCATCACTGCTTGCATCATGGATGATCGAATATCTGCGCAGTGTTCATGGGATGTATTCGGATTCGATACTTGCTATATTTCTATCAGGCTCACTTGCCCTTGCCATTGTTATTGTCTCGCTGGCAGGATCGTTTAATGCCTCCCTTTTTAGCTATCTTTTTGGCTCCATCCTCTCAGTAAGCACTCAGGATTTGTGGGTGATGGGGATTTTCGGCTCCTTGGCGATGGCACTGCTGCTCACTTTCTTCAAAGAACTCTATTTTATCGCTTTTGATGAGGATGTTGCCCGTGCGGGGGGTATCCGTGTTACGTTACTAAACTTTATGCTCGTGAGTGTTATAGCCGTGATCATCGCCCTATCGATTCGGGTGGTTGGGACGCTTCTTATCGGCGCATTGATGGTGATTCCTCCGGTTGCCGCAATCCGTTTCGGCATGGGTTTTTATCCGACCACGCTCCTTTCTATCGCGATAGCCCTCATTTCGGTGGTGATCGGACTCAGTGCTTCGTATCTTTTTTCACTTCCCAGCGGTGCCGCTATTGTCTTATCTCTTCTTGTTATCTTTATCATTGCCTTGGTGGTTAATCGTCGATGAGTAGTGCGTGTCATGAGTTTTCCCGCTACGCTGCAGAATATGGCAGTCGTAATGTAATTCAACGCCTCGTTGCCAAAAAACTGATTGCCTCCACCCCTAATCAGCCAAAGCAGATAGTGGATTTGGGATGCGGGAACGGAACCCTTTATTCGCTGATTGATTGGGAGGTTGAACATTTTGTCGGCATCGATTTTTCCGCACAGATGTTAGAACATCACCCCTTATCACCCAATGTTGAGTTGATCTTGGGCGATTTTAACGATCCGGCATTATTTGAAACGTTAAGTGCTGAGTGCTTTGAGCATATTTACTCCGCTTCAGCATTGCAGTGGGCGGATGATCTGGAGAGTGTGTTAAAATCCCTAGCATCGCTCAATACCCCCATTTCGCTGGCTATTTTCACTTCAGGAACCTTTAAAACCCTTCACGAATGTGCGGGGGTTACTCCGTTGTTACGCTCTAGCGATGAGGTCATAGCTATGGCTGAAAAATATATGGACGCACGATTTGAAGTACTTCATACAACGTTGGAGTTTGATTCGGTACGGGAGATGTTTCGCTATATCAAACGAAGCGGAGTGAGTGGTGGGCGTCGCGTTCTTAACTATGCACAAACAAAGCAGTTAATGGAATTTTATCCGCTTAATTATTTAGAATTTGAAGTATTATTTATTTTAAAAAGTTAATCTTTTTTTACTCTTATCCGTTATACTATAACCTCATAATTAGTGGAGGATATACAAATGCACGGTATAGAAAAATATGATAATCTCAAAGATGTTATTCCAAAGCTTCAAAGCGTTTTGGCGGAAGCGATTCAGTCGGAATTTTTAGAGATTAAAAAGATTGACAAAGAGTGTGAAAAATTTATTACCTTAGCAGAACATATTCCTGAGCTCTCACGGGCAGAGTATGTTATTTTTTCTCACCATATCAAAAAAAATGAACATAAAAATGAGATTTTCGTATTTATCGATGCTGAAGGAGGGATTGTCCGCCACGTAAGTGGGCGTGAGATGGAACTGTATGGTCTTTTGGAGCCGTGTGCTACTTTGCACGTATCCGATGAGTACCAAAAACAACAAGAACATGCTTAATCGGATGAGTGTCGTCACTGATTCAGAAACGTATTTTTTCTCCACCCACCATTTTTAAAACACTTTTGGCCGCGAATACTCCACTGGCAAAACATCCGGTTAAGAGATAACCACCGGTTGGTGCATCCCAATCGAGCATTTCACCTGCACAAAAGATATTCGGAAGAGCGTGGAGCATAAGATCCTCGTCCAGTGCTTCACGCATCACCCCTCCTGCCGTGCTAATGGCTTCCTCTATGGGTTGCATTCCCATGAGGGTAATGGGATATTTCTTTACATATGCCGCAACGCTGAGGGGGTCAGACCATCGATTTTTGGCTAACCCTTCACGAATGAGTGCCGCTTTAACCCCCTCCAAACCCGCTTTGCGCCATGTGTTGTCAAGTGATTGTTTTGTAGATGAGGTGAGTCGTGATACCAAAGCAGCTTCACTTATATGAGGCAAAAGGTCTAAATAGAGGATTGCCGAGCCATGCGCCATCATTTCTTCGCGTAATGGACGCGACAGCGCATAGACCAATCCCCCCTCAATACCGTAGGTTGTTAAAACAGCTTCGGAGGAACTGATACTCTCTTCGGCTCCTTTAACCCATCCCGAGATATTTTTTAACGCTTTCCCTAAATGGGGCTGCAAGAAGGGGGACCATGTTGATTTAAATCCACAGTTTGAGGGCAGTAGCGGATTAATGGTTACCCCTTGAGCCGCCAAAATAGTGACCCACGCTCCATCCGAGCCTAAACTGCCCCAGCTTCCGCCGCCCAAAGCTAAAATCGTTGCATCGGCTTTTACGACTACTTCACCCTCCGGGCACTCAAACACTAAAGAGCATTCATCTCTAAAGCCTTTCCAATAATGGCGACAATGAACGCGAACCTCCCGTTTTTTTAACGAAGAGAGCCACCGCCGTAACAGCGGTGCGGCTTTCATCTCGGTGGGGAAAACTCTCCCCGATGTCCCGACGAACGAATCGACCCCCAAACTCTCCATCCATCCTCTAATCATAGTAGCATCAAATGCTCTAATCATAGGCTTCAGCCAATCGCTTTGATCATAGCGACCGATAAAATCATCCATCGGTTCGCTGTGGGTAATATTTAACCCACCCTTGCCCGCCATGAGGAATTTCCGACCTACAGAAGGTTTCGCCTCGTAAATATCGACACTTATCCCTGCTGCAGATAAAACATCCGCTGCCATCAATCCGGCGGGTCCTGCTCCGATAATGACGATTCGTTTAGGTTTCAACGAGACCCGTTACTGTGGTCTAAAAGGTTTTTCTTTTCTAATGTATAGAGTTCGTAGCGGATATTCTTAAATCGCTCGCTCAAAGCAGGTTCCACTATCTTATACAGCTCTTCTAAAACCCTGGAAGATTCCTGAGCTCTTTTATAGTTAGCTATTAGTATGGATCGTAGATCGGTACGGTTCATTTCGCTTTGCATTGTTGGACGCAAGACATCATTAACGCTGTCGCGTGAGGCGAGGAGTGCTTCGAGAGGTTCGATCCGGCATTGATGGCGGAGATTTTTGAGTGAAGTGGAGAGCTCCTTGTCATTGTGAACATAGCGCGCTATATCCTCAATCACACGGATACCCTCTTTGAGGCGGTTTGTATTGGCATCTACCACCCGGAGAAGTTCCGGGGGAAGTTGATTATTCGTCATTGCTTCCGAAAATTCCGAAGAGTTGGAGCAATGCGGTAAAGATATTGAGAAAATCGAGATACAACGCAAGGGCACCGTCGATAGGAGTCTCGTAGTTTCCATTCATAATGTTCTGCGTATCATAAATAACCATGATGCTAAACAGTATTACAACCACGCCTGAAATAGCAACGTGCAAGATTGGATTACCAAGGAAGATATTTAAAATTGAAAAACCAATAATCACCAACATTGCAATCATTAACGGTTTACCGTAACTGGTAAAGTCTTTAGTAGTTTTGATAGCATAAAAACTCATAGCACCAAAAACGACAGAGGTCATGGCAAATGCATTACCGATAATGGTTGCCCCGCCATTCATTCCCAGGGTGCGTGCCAATAATGGTGCTAACATCAAACCGGTCATAAAGACAAACCCAAACATAACCGCTAAATTAATACCGGGTTTATGTTTGACAAAATGTAAACCGATGAGGAAACCGATTTCCAAAGCAAACAAAGGCCAAAAATAATTAGCGATTGCTCCAGCTAGAGGAACACCAACGTATGCACCGACTGCGCCTGCCATCATTGAAGCGGCGAACAGTTTATACGTATCTTTAACAAACGAAACGATCTGCGCCTCACTGCGGTGAGCGCTCTCGTAACCAAAAGCACCTTCTCGTGCGTATTCGCGATCATATAAAGCCATAGCTTTTTCCTTATAAGGGATTTTACAAAAGTGATTATACAAGAGTTTGATTAACCGTTCATTTGATTATAAAGATAAATAGAGGAGTTTAGAGGGAGAAAATGGGTAGAAATGTTACATTTTTAAGGGTTCAAAATAGAAAATAAAAACTTTTTGACATATTTTGCCTATTTGCTCGAAAACCTCTTGACATCTAAGACTAAATCCCCTATAATTCCCGTCCACAAACGATGAGACG
This sequence comes from Sulfuricurvum sp. RIFCSPLOWO2_12_FULL_43_24, assembly GCF_001829605.1. Taxonomy (NCBI): domain Bacteria; kingdom Pseudomonadati; phylum Campylobacterota; class Epsilonproteobacteria; order Campylobacterales; family Sulfurimonadaceae; genus Sulfuricurvum; species Sulfuricurvum sp. RIFCSPLOWO2_12_FULL_43_24. The sequence continues at coordinate 73,806 of NZ_MIBT01000060.1, forward strand.
CTTCGAAAAGAAGGGTTGAGTTTGAGTTTGCGATCATTGAAAACTAAGTAGGTCAAACGGTTCGAGACGGTGTCTTCGAGACGTTGACCTTATGTCAACACAATACAACAACCGTCTATTT
>NZ_MIBT01000061.1:0-5285 GCF_001829605.1 Sulfuricurvum sp. RIFCSPLOWO2_12_FULL_43_24
CTCCGGTTGATATTTCGTACACTCAAGTCGAAAAAATAATTTAATCTCAAAAAAAGGAAGCACAAATGGCAAAGAAAATTACGGGCTACATCAAGTTGCAAGTACAAGCCGGCGCTGCTAATCCAGCCCCTCCGGTTGGACCAGCACTCGGTCAACGTGGTGTTAACATCATGGAATTTTGTAAGGCGTTCAACGAGCGTACAAAAGATAAGGCAGGTTTTAAACTCCCTGTTGTTATTACGGTATATGCGGATAAAACGTTCTCATTCATCACAAAACAACCCCCTGCATCTGCTCTCATCATGAAAGCGGCTGGTCTTAAAAAAGGGACTGATAATCCGATGAAAAACAAAGTGGGTAAAATCACTAAAGCTCAATTGATGGAAATCGTTAAGCAAAAAATTCAAGATATGAATACAGATGATATCGATGCAGCTGCGGCAACAATCGCTGGTTCTGCTCGTTCTATGGGTGTTGATATCGTAGATTAATTTCTACACTACTCTTCGACCGCAAAGAGGCTAAACCTTGCGGCAGATTCTAAAATTGGAGAATTCAAATGGCTGGAAAACGCTACAAACAACTTAGTGAAAAAATTGATATGTCAAAAAGCTACTCTGTATCGGATGCTGCGGCGTTCGTAAAAGAGCTTAAATCTGCAAAATTTGACGAAACCGTTGAAATTGCATTAAACCTTGGTGTTGACCCTCGTCACGCTGACCAAATGATCCGTGGTGCTGTTGTGCTTCCTCACGGTACTGGGAAAGTGGTTCGTGTTGCCGTTTTCGCAAAAGGTGCAAAAGTAGACGAAGCTAAAAATGCAGGTGCTGATATTGTTGGTGCTGAAGATTTGGTTGAGCAAATCAAAGCAGGAAACATCAACTTCGATATCGTTGTTGCTGCACCTGATTGTATGGGTCTCGTTGGTCAAGTAGGACGTATCCTCGGGCCAAAAGGGATGATGCCGAATCCTAAAACAGGAACGGTTACAGCGGATATCGCAAAAGCGGTTAGCAACGTTAAAGGCGGACAAGTAAATTTCCGTGTTGACAAAAAAGGGAACATCCATGCCGGTATCGGTAAAGTGAGTTTCGACACCGATAAAATTGAAGAAAATATCAAAGCATTTGTCGGTGCTATCAACCGTGCAAAACCTTCTACTGCAAAAGGGCGCTACATCAAAAATGCAGCATTGTCATTGACAATGAGCCCTGCGATTAAATTCGAAACACAAGAATTATTAGATATCCGTTAAGGAAATCATTGACGGGGCTCTGTTCCGTCATACTTTATCTTATGGACTGAAGACAGTAGGGGGCTTAGGCCTTAATCAGAAATTCTCTGCCCCGCTTGAAGTTGTTATGTCTGGAAAGGAGAAACTATGAATAAATCACAGAAATCTGAGATCGTTAGTACTTTGACCAATGAGTTCAAATCTTCTGCAGCAGTTATTATGTGTGACTATCGTGGTTTGGCTGTGTCTGAACTCGAAGCACTTCGTAAAATTGCACGTGAAAAAGATTCAAAAGTTCAAGTTGTAAAAAATACACTTGCAACTATCGCTTTGAACAATGCAGAGATGAGCGGTATCGAAATTAAAGATACTAACATTTTTGTTTGGGGAGCTGATGCTATCGCTGCTTCTAAAACAGCGGTTGATTTCGCGAAAGCAAATGATAAATTTGTGATCCGAACAGCCTACATCGACGGCCAAGCTGCTGATGAGACTAAAGTTCGTGCATTTGCTACCCTTCCGGGACGCGAAGAGTTGCTTGGAATGTTGGCATCTGTATGGATGGGACCAGTTCGCAACTTTACGATCGGACTCGATGCGCTTAAGCGTAAAAAAGAAGAAGAAGCGGCGTAATTGCGGCTTTGAAAAATCGCTGATTTTATTATCGGCATAAAAAAATACTTATAGGAGAATTACTATGGCTGTTACAAAACAAGACGTTCTTGAGTTTATCTCAAACCTTTCTGTCCTCGAGCTTTCAGAGCTTGTAAAAGAATTCGAAGAAAAATTTGGAGTATCTGCTCAACCGGTAGCGGTTGCTGGTGCTGCTGTTGTTGCAGAAGCTGCTGAAGAAAAAACTGAATTCGACGTTATCTTGAAAGACGGTGGTGAGAAAAAAATCAACGTTATTAAAGTAGTACGTGCAATGACTGGCCTTGGTCTTAAAGAGGCTAAAGATGCAGTTGAAGGCGCTCCTACAACTATCAAAGAAGGTATCTCTAAACAAGATGCTGAAGCAGCTAAAAAAGAACTTGAAGAAGCTGGTGCTTCTGTCGAAATCAAATAATCATTTTGATATCGGAGGCTTAGGCCTCCGCCTCCCACAGGGCACTTTACGAAGCGGGTTTTTAACTCTTTCGTAAAGTGCCCATACGTCGTTATAGACTCAAGGACGCTTGAGTCATAGACTTTGCACTTATCCCTATGGGATCAAAAACTTCGATTGAGGTAGCCTATGTTAAACACTCTTCACTCCGGAAACCGCTTACGCGTAGATTTCGCGAAAACTCCCCAGCAAATTGAAGTACCGAATTTATTACAACTTCAACAAAGTTCTTACGAATCATTTTTGATGCTAGATCAAAAAGATCGTTCAAAAAGTGGAATTGAGCGTGTATTCCAATCGGTATTCCCGATTCATGATTCACAAAACCGTCTTTCTCTTGAATATCTTGGCTCTGAAGTAGGACGTCCAAAATATACTGTGCGTGAATGTATGGAACGAGGACTTACGTACTCAGTATCATTGCGTATGAAAACGCGTCTTATGATTTGGGACCGTGATGAAAACACCAAAGAAAAAACCGGTGTTAAAGATATTAAAGAACAAACCATATTTATCCGTGACATCCCATTGATGACTGAGCGTACATCGTTTGTTATCAACGGGGTAGAGCGTGTCGTTGTTAATCAGCTTCACCGCTCACCGGGGGTTATCTTCAAAGAAGAAGAATCAACCACTGCCGGAAGCAAAATGATCTTCACCGGTCAGATTATCCCTGACCGTGGTTCATGGCTCTATTTTGAGTATGATCCAAAAGATATCCTTTACATGCGTATCAATAAACGCCGTAAAGTACCGGTTACGATCATGTTCCGTGCTCTTGGATACAGCAAACAAGACATTCTAAAAATGTTCTACCCATTGCAAAAAATTCGTGTTGATGAGAACAAGTATTTAATGGATTTCGATCCTGAACAGTTTGCTGGGCGTCTTGGATACGATTTGGTTGATGCTGATGGCAAACTGCTTGTAGCGGCCGGCAAACGTCTCTCAGCTAAAAAAGCGGAAAAATTGATTTCTGAGGGTGTAACTGCAATCCAATACCCGATCGAAACCTTGATCGAGCGCCATTTGGCTGAACCGATTATCGATGCGCTAACCGGTGAAGTAATGTTCGACACAATGGCACAGCTTGATGAGACCAAACTCAAAAAGATGGTTGAAGCGGGAGTTAAAGAATTTATTATTGCAAATGACCTTGCAGAAGGACATGATAGCTCTATTATCAATGCGTTTGCAGCCGATACCGATTCTTTGAAATTGCTCCGTCAAACCGAGATTATCGAAGATGAAAACGATCTCGCAGCAATCCGTATTTACAAAGTAATGCGTCCCGGTGAACCGGTAACGAAAGAAGCGGCGAAAGTTTTCGTTAATCAACTTTTCTTTGATCCTGAGCGTTACGATCTAACACGCGTTGGTCGTATGAAAATGAACCACAAACTCGGGCTCAATGTTCCTGAGTATGTGACGGTTTTGACCAATGAAGATATCATTAATACCGTAAAGTACGTTATCAAAGTTAAAAACGGCCAAGGTCATATTGATGATCGTGACCATCTTGGTAATCGACGTATCCGTTCAATCGGTGAGTTGCTTGGAAACGAGTTACATAACGGTTTGATCAAGATGCAAAAAGCGATCAAAGATAAACTCTCAACGATGAGCGGACCGACCACTGAATTAATGCCTCATGATTTGATCAACTCAAAAATGATCACCTCTACCATCATGGAATTCTTTAGCGGCGGACAATTGTCACAGTTTATGGACCAAACGAATCCGTTATCGGAAGTTACCCATAAACGTCGTTTATCAGCACTCGGAGAAGGCGGTCTTGTCAAAGAGCGTGCCGGATTTGAAGTGCGTGACGTTCACCCGACCCATTATGGCCGTATCTGTCCGATTGAAACCCCAGAGGGACAAAACATCGGTTTGATCAATACGTTGGCAACCTATTCAAAAGTTAATGAGCACGGATTTATCGAAGCTCCGTACAATGTTGTTAAAGACGGTGTTGTGACAAGAGAAGTTGTTTATTTGACAGCAACGCAAGAAGAGGGGAAAATTATCGCTGCGGCATCTAGCCGAGTTGATGATAAAGGTAATTTCCTTGATGATTTGGTCGAAATTCGCCAAGACGGTGAAATTATCCTCAAATCTCCGCGTGAGTGTGAACTTCGCGACTTGACACCGCATATGGTTGTCGGTGTTGCGGCGAGCTTGATTCCGTTCCTTGAACACGATGACGCGAACCGCGCATTGATGGGATCGAACATGCAACGTCAAGCCGTGCCGTTGTTGCGCCCTGAAGCACCTATGGTCGGAACAGGGGTTGAAAAACTCGTTGCCCGCGATTCATGGGAGTGTGTAAAAGCAGAGCGAAGCGGTATCGTTGAGAAAGTCGACTCTAAACACATTTACGTTATGGGTGAAGATGAAGACGGAACGTTTATCGATTACTATCCGTTACAAAAAAATCTTCGTACCAACCAAAATACGACGTTCTTGCAAAAGCCGATCGTTAAACAAGGTCAATTGGTAAGTAAAGGTCAAATCATCGCAGATGGTCCGAACATGGATCAAGGTGAATTGGCACTCGGAATCAATGCTCTTGTTGCGTTCATGCCGTGGAACGGATACAACTTCGAGGATGCGATTGTTATGTCTGAGCGTATGATTCGTGAAGATGCATTCACCTCAGTTCATATTTATGAAAAAGAGGCGGAAGCACGCGAACTCAAGCACGGTGTTGAAGAGATTACCCGTGATATTCCAAACGTTCGTGATGATGAGCTTTCTCACCTGGATGACAGCGGTATCGTTAAAATCGGTACCTATGTCAAAGGTGGAATGATCCTTGTCGGTAAAGTTTCTCCAAAAGGTGAAGTAAAACCGACTCCTGAAGAGCGTTTATTACGTGCTATCTTCGGAGAAAAAGCGGGTCACGTTGTCAATAAATCACTCTACTGTACACCAAGTATGGAA
>NZ_MIBT01000062.1:0-1274 GCF_001829605.1 Sulfuricurvum sp. RIFCSPLOWO2_12_FULL_43_24
CTCGTTTTTGAAATGTTTGTAAAATATTTTGGAGATCAATTCGCCGTTTTCTTCCCCGCCGTTGCCTTGGGCTAATGTGATTGTTTTTGTCATTTATACTATCCCTGTTTCATTTTTTTATCACTCAATACTTCCCAATGCCCACGAGTTCCGCCTACTCTGTCTATCATCTTCATCTCTTTTAATTTAGAGATATTTTCTTCTATTTTCCTCACCGATATACCGACAATGTCGGAGAGTTTTTGTGCTGATATTTTAGGATTTTCACTCATGCTTTGCACGATTAGCTTTTGATTATCGGTCAAATCATTACCGACCTTATTACCGACCTTATTACCGACCTTTTGCAGTGACTCTAAAATAACACTCAACATAAATTCTATAAACGGTGTGCTCTCTCCTGAACTTCCCGAATTTTCCAAAGCTTTATAGTACGATTCTTGATAATCCCGTACAATGCTCTCGGTTGCAATGGAAGAGAAAACTTTTTTGTAGTTATATAAAATCACACTTTGCCAAAGTCGCCCAATCCTCCCGTTACCGTCACTAAAAGGGTGAATAAATTCAAATTCATAATGAAAAATACAACTTTTTATCAGCGGATGTTCATTGGAATTTTTCAGCCATTCAAACAAATCGTGCATCAAATCTGGTACTCTCTCATAAGGCGGTGCAACATGACTTACTCCGCCCTCTCCACCGACTCCAACATTGACTCTTCTAAAATTTCCGGCGGTTGTTAAAATCTCACCCATTAAAGTCTTATGTGCTTGAAGCAGATCTTTTAGAGAATTTTCATTGTACAGTTGTAAGTTTTCATACGCTTTTATAGCCCCTTCGACTTCTGCTAGTTCCAACACCGTTGCCAAAACTTTTTTTCCATCCAGAAGTGCAGTGATTTTTTCTTCGCCTAAGAAATTACCCTCTATCTCTAATGTTCCTGCCAATGTTTTAATGCGGTTAATTTTTCTCAAATAAGGGGTAATGAGATTATCTTCGTATATCTCTATTTTAGTCAAAGCTTCCGTAATCTCACTCACAAGATTAAGCATAGTAGAGGTAATCGTAAACGGCGGTTTATAACTCATAACTGCAAAGCCTTAGATTTATCATAGATTATATCAAATTCCCGTATTTGTAATAGGCGGCGCATGCCCCCTCTGAACTCACCATACAGCTCCCCAACGGAGAACTCGGCTTACATGCCGTTCCGAATACACTGCAATCTTGCGGTTTGGCAAATCCGCGCAGAATATCACCGCAGATACAAAGTT
>NZ_MIBT01000063.1:0-1275 GCF_001829605.1 Sulfuricurvum sp. RIFCSPLOWO2_12_FULL_43_24
CATCATCACCCATCCCCGGATAAAGTCCGATCCAGAAGCTGTCGTTCATGATTTTATCGGTATTGGTTAGCTCACCGACCACACGATAATCGGTTCCATTGACCATACTGTCAAACATCGGATGGCGAAGCATATTACCGGCGAAGAGATTACGGGTTTGGATGTTCGCGTTTTCGAGGTGTTCAACGAGCTCATTTCGGGTAAATTGTACACTGTCTTTGAGTGTGATCATAAATCCAAACCAGCTAGGATCGCTGTTAGGTGTGGCAGAATTCAGAACCAATTCATCGATTCCCTTTAGCCCTTCGTAAAGTTTGGCAAAGTTCTCTTTTCGTTTTTCGACAAACGTCGGAAATTTTTCAAGTTGTGCTACGCCGACTGCGGCTTGCATATCTGAGACTTTGAGGTTAAATCCGAAATGGCTGTAGACATATTTATGATCATAGCCTTTTGGTAAGGTTCCAAAACTCTGGGAGAAACGGCATCCACAAGTGTTATCAATACCGCTTTCGCACCAACAGTCTCGTCCCCAGTCACGCATTGAGAGCATGATTTTTTTCAGCAGTGGGTTGTCCGTATAGGTCGCTCCCCCTTCTCCCATCGTCATATGATGAGGCGGGTAAAAACTCGATGTTCCGATGTCTCCCCATGTCCCTGTCGGTTTCCCCTCATAAGTTGAACCCAGTGCATCACAGTTGTCTTCGATAAGCCAAAGGTTATGTTTGTCACAAAACTCTTTGACGGCTCGGAGGTTAAAAGGATTTCCGAGGGTATGGGCGATCATAATCGCTTTGGTTTTTGGGCTCAGTGCCGCTTCGAGCTGCGTTACATCGATATTAAAATGAGTCAGCTCCATATCGACGAAAACAGGAACGGCACCGTATTGGACGATAGGAGCAACCGTCGTTGGGAAACCTGCCGCAACGGTGATCACTTCATCTCCCCGTTTTACCTGTCGATCACCCAATAGCGGAGAAGTTAGTGTGTAGAATGCCAGCAGGTTGGCGCTTGATCCGCTGTTCACCAAAAATGTCCAACGTACTCCGAGGTAGTCGGCAAGTTTTTTCTCAAATTGTTTGGAATAATCACCATAAGTGAGCCAAAAATCGAGCGAACTATCGACAAGGTTGACCATTTCACGTTCATCGAATACCCGTCCCGCATAGTTTACACGGCTTTTACCGGATACAAACTCTTTTGTTTGAGCCGGTTTATGTACTAATTCATAATATTCTTTGGTTTTTAAAAGTATTTCATTTTTGAGTTGTTCGGCTT
>NZ_MIBT01000064.1:0-1247 GCF_001829605.1 Sulfuricurvum sp. RIFCSPLOWO2_12_FULL_43_24
GGGTGCAACACAGGTTCCGGTTGATCCGCCGTTACTGCTTTTGCACAAGACGGTATTTCCGATAAGCCGAATATCACCGCGTGCATTCAGTGATTGGCGGAGGGTAAAATTTCGGGTTTGGGTATAAGTGGTCGGATCGATGTAGACGGTGAGTGCGTTGTTCATCGTATAGGTCGTGCTCGCATCCGAAGAACAGCTACCATCGCTATACGTGATAAAACTGACAGGATAGGTTCCGGCGGATGCTGGTGCAGTGATGTTAAAAGTATTGGTATACGTTCCACTCCCGTTGCGGTTAGTAGTGTCTGCACAGGTATATGTGCCTGAACTTCCCACTCGCCACGCTGTAGAACGCCATCGGTCCGCATTATTGTTTGAGGTTATAGAAACCGTGACCGCTGCGCTTACCGTATCGGATGTGGCCACCGTTACAGCAGTAGCACCGTTGAGTGTAGCTGAAGTAATGGTACGACTGGCAAATAAATTTATCGATAAAATAAAAAGAAGAATAATGACATGAATTGATGATATGCGCATTTTATTTTCCCCTTCACGAAGTTGTATATTATAGTACAACTTCATTCAATAAGATGCAGATAAAAGCCCTTTTTGCTATAATTCGCCCAATCATTACCTTCAGCAAGGGTAGTGAGAAGAGAAATTCAAAGGAAGTTAACATGAAAAACATGTCTGTGGGCAAATACCGCCCGTATCCTCAAGTTGATTTGCCAAATCGTATTTGGCCTACCAAAACCATCACGCACGCTCCGATTTGGTGCAGTGTCGATCTTCGCGACGGAAACCAAGCGTTGATCACCCCGATGAATTTGGAACAAAAAATTAATCTCTTCTCCCTCTTGCTGAAACTCGGATTTAAAAATATCGAGGTGGGATTCCCCTCCGCGTCGAAAGTGGAGTTCGATTTTTTACGCACTCTTGTAGAGCAAAAATTGATTCCCGATGATGTTACGGTTCAAGTCCTCGTCCAAGCGAGAGAACATTTGATCGATAAAACGTTTGAAGCGTTAGCGGGAGTTAAAAAAGCGATTGTCCATTTGTACAACTCCACCTCAGTCGCACAGCGTAAGATCGTCTTCGGTAAAGAGCAAGACGAGATTATCGCGTTGGCGTTAGAGGGGGTTGATATGGTCAAAGCCCGCGCAGCGAAGCACGATGGCGAAATCATGCTCGAATACTCCCCTGAGAGTTTTACGGGGACGGAGTTGGAATTTGCCGCCCGTATCTGT
>NZ_MIBT01000065.1:0-5184 GCF_001829605.1 Sulfuricurvum sp. RIFCSPLOWO2_12_FULL_43_24
ATACCAATAAATTTTTTGAAGGAGCTAAAGTATGAGTTTTCGAATTGAAAAAGACACCATGGGTGAAGTTCGAGTACCGAATGACACCTATTGGGGAGCGCAAACACAGCGTTCATTAGAAAATTTCCAAATCGGCGAAGAGAAAATGCCGTATGAAATTACACGCGCATTTTCGTATTTGAAAAAAGCGGTTGCTTTGGTCAACTGCGATCTTGGAATGCTTACCAAAGAGAAAGCGGATGCTATTGCTCAAGCGGCCGATGAAATGCTCTTGGGAAAACTTGATGCTCATTATCCTTTGGTGGTATGGCAAACCGGTTCAGGTACACAATCAAATATGAACAACAATGAAGTGTTGGCCAGCCGTGCAACAGAGATTTTGGGCGGTGATTTCCGCACTCAAAAACTGGTTCATCCGAATGATGATGTCAACAAATCACAAAGCTCGAACGACACCTATCCGACAGCATTGCACGTAGCATCTGTTATTGCGGTAGAGAAACGCCTTCTTCCGGCAATCGAACTACTTCGCAAAACTTTGATCGCAAAAAGCGAAGCGTTCAATGATATCGTTAAAATCGGACGTACCCACCTTCAAGATGCAACGCCGTTGACACTCGGTCAAGAGATCAGCGGCTGGGTAGAGATGTTGAACAAATGTGAAAAAATGGCGAAAGATTCTCTCGAATCGGTTCGTGAACTCGCACTTGGCGGTACAGCGGTCGGTACGGGATTAAATGCTCATCCTGAATTGGGAGAGCGCGTTGCGGCAAAATTGACCGAGCTTACCGGTCATCAGTTTGTGACGGCTCCGAACAAATTTCACGCGTTGACCAGCCATGATGCTTTGGTTTTCGCACACGGCGCACTTAAAGCGCTTGCTGCCGATATGATGAAAATCGCGAACGATGTACGTTGGTTGGCTTCTGGCCCTCGTTGCGGAATCGGTGAAATCACCATTCCAGAAAACGAGCCGGGCTCATCCATAATGCCGGGTAAAGTAAACCCGACTCAAAGTGAAGCGGTAACAATGGTTGCGTGTCAAGTCATGGGGAACGATGCGTGCATCGGTTTCGCGGCAAGTCAGGGAAATTTTGAGCTTAACGTATTTAAACCGGTTATTGCGTACAACTTTTTACAGTCAGTACGTTTGTTGGCTGATTCGATCGTTTCGTTCAACGATAATTGTGCGGTCGGTATCGAGCCGGTACGTGATCAAATCGATGCGTACTTGAATAACTCATTGATGCTTGTTACGGCATTGAACCCTTACATCGGGTATGAAAATGCGGCAAAAATTGCTAAAACAGCCCACAAAGAGAACTCTACACTGAAAGAGACCGCCATTAAACTCGGTCTACTCAGTGCCGAAGAGTTCGATAAATATGTCATCCCTGAAGAGATGACAAGACCGATAGCGTAAACTTATAATAGGAGGAATGGATGAATATTCACGAATATCAAGCAAAAGAATTATTCAAAAAGTACAATGTGCCGACATTACGCGGACACATTGCATTTACACCCGATGAGGCGGTTAAAGCGGCTCAAGAACTCGGCGGAAACATCTGGGTTGTTAAAGCTCAAATCCACGCCGGCGGACGTGGTTTAGGGGGCGGTGTTAAGCTTGCCAAGTCAACGTCTGAAGTACGCGAAATGGCAGCTCAAATCCTAGGGATGCAGCTCGTAACACACCAAACAGGGCCGGAAGGTAAACTTGTTCAAAAAGTGTATATCGAAGAGGGTGCCGATATCAAAAAAGAGTACTATCTTGGTCTCTTGCTTGATCGTGCTCTTGAAATGCCGATCATGATGGCATCGACTGAGGGGGGTATGGCGATTGAAGAGGTCGCACACAATACACCTGAAAAAATTATCAAAGTTTCTATCGATCCATTGACAGGTTTTCAATCATTCCATGGTCGTAAATTGGCATTCGGATTGGGTCTTCCGACCGAAGAGATCAACACTTTTATCAAATTTGCGTCTGCACTTTATAAAGTTTACATGGATCACGATGCTGAGATGATCGAAATCAATCCGTTGGTCAAAACGGGTGACGGCAAATTTTTGGCACTTGATGCAAAAATGGGCTTTGACAACAATGCATTGTACCGCCAATCTCAAGTAAATGAGATGCGTGACTTGAGTGAAGAAGAACCGACGGAAATCGAAGCGGGTAAATTCGGTCTTAGTTACATCAAACTAGACGGTGATGTCGGTTGTATGGTAAACGGTGCGGGACTTGCTATGGGGACGATGGATACGATCAACTATGAGGGCGGAAAACCGGCCAACTTCTTGGACGTCGGCGGTTCAGCGAGTGCTGAAACCGTTGCCAAAGGGTTTGATATCATCCTTAAAGATCCGAATGTCAAAGCAATTTTTGTTAACATTTTCGGCGGAATCGTACGTTGTGACCGTGTAGCTAATGGTATCATCGAAGCAACAAAAATCACCAATGTCAATGTACCGGTTATTGTACGACTTGATGGAACAAACGCTATCGAAGCGGCTGAAATTTTAAATAATGCCGGTATCGCTAACATCGTAGCGGCAACCGATCTTGCAGACGGTGCGCGTAAAGCCGTTGCAGCAGCTAAAGGAGAATAATTTATGTCTATTTTGGTCAATAAAGATACAAAAGTTATCGTACAAGGTTTCACAGGTAAAGAGGGTACATTCCACGCAGAACAATGTATCGCATACGGCACTAAAATCGTCGGCGGTGTTACACCGGGCAAGGGTGGACAAGAACACCTTGGTCAACCGGTTTTTAATACGGTTTCCGAAGCGGTAGCTCACACGGGCGCTACGGTTTCTATGATCTTCGTTCCGCCGGCATTCGTTTCCGATGCGGTTATGGAAGCGGCAGATGCGGGAATCACCCTTGCAGTTATTATTACTGAAGGTGCTCCGGTAAAAGACATGATGTTTGCAAAAGCCTACGCGGTTAAAAAAGACATGATGACTATCGGGCCGAACTGTCCGGGAATCATTACCGCCGAAGAGTGTAAAATCGGGATTATGCCGGGGTTCATTTTCAAAAAAGGGAATGTCGGTCTTATCTCTAAATCAGGGACATTGACGTACGAGTCAGCGAACCAAGTGGTTAAAGAGGGATTTGGTATCACGACTGCGGTTGGTATCGGCGGCGATCCGATTATCGGTTTGAGCTACAAACAACTCCTTCCTATGTTCGAAGCAGATCCGGAAACGCATGCAATCGTTATGATCGGTGAGATCGGCGGAGACTTGGAAATCCAAGCGGCGGCGTATATCAAAGAGCATATCACTAAGCCTGTTGTTGCTTTTATCGCGGGTCAAACAGCACCTGCGGGTAAACGTATGGGGCATGCTGGGGCGATTATCTCCGGCGGTGCCGGTACGGCGGCTGAGAAAATGGCGGCACTTGAAGCGGCAGGGGTAAAAGTCGTAGTTTCACCTGCTGATATCGGTAAAGCACTTGCTGAAGTGATGAAAAAATAATGAACACCGTCTTTGAGGTGGCCAATATTCGTTGCGGCGGGTGCGCTAACACAATTACAACGTCTCTCAAAGAAGCAGGGTTTAAAGAGATCTGTGTTGATCTCTCGTGCGAGCCTCGCAAAGTAACAGTCGATATTACGGACGAGGCGCAATTAGCACAAGTTAAGGCAATATTAAGAAGTCTCGGCTATCCTCTATCAAGTGAGGAAGAGGGCACTATCGATAATGCCACTCTAAAGCTCAAGAGTTTTGTCTCGTGTGCTATAGGTAAATTTTCAACTGATACAAAATCAGATTAATTTCAAAATTGTGAGGAGAACAGATGTTTAAAACGATCAATCCCGGTAATGTCCCTGTGTGGGTAAATACCGATAACTGTAAAGCATGTGATATTTGTGTATCGGTATGCCCATCGGGTGTACTCGGTATGCGTTATGAGCCGACATCAACCTTGGGCGCTATGATCTCGATCAATCACCCTGAAAGTTGCATCGGCTGTAACGAGTGTGAACTCACATGTCCTGACTTTGCTATTTATGTTGCAGATAAAGCAGATTATAAATTTGCAAAACTTACTGATGAAGCAAAAGTACGTCAAGCGGCTATTATCGCCAATAAGTATATGTCACTAGACCAAGCAGGAGTGAAATAATGGCAAGAGAAGTAATTTCAACAGGTAACGAATTATCAGCACTTGGTGCTTTTGATGCAGGTTGTATGTTTTTCGGCGGATATCCGATTACACCATCGTCGGAAGTAATGCATGAGATGTCTGATCTTCTACCGACTGTCGGCGGAAAATTTATCCAAATGGAAGATGAAATCGCAGGTATCTCGGTTGCGCTCGGTGCTTCGATGGCGGGTACCAAATCGATGACGGCAACCTCAGGTCCGGGGATTTCGCTTAAAGCAGAGCAAATCGGTTTGGCATTTATCGCTGAAGTTCCTCTCGTTATCGTAAACGTTATGCGCGGAGGTCCATCAACCGGTCTTCCGACTCGTGTATCCCAAGCCGATATCGGTCAAGCACAGTACCCGACTCACGGTGACTACGCATCGATCACATTGTGTGCAGGTTCACTCGAAGAGTGTTATACGCAAACCGTACGCGGATTTAACTTGGCTGAAAAATATATGTCTCCGGTATTCGTCCTTTTGGATGAGACGGTAGGTCACATGCACGGTAAAGCAATGCTACCTGATCTTGAAGAGGTAAAAGCTTCAATCGTTACCCGTAAACGATATGATGGAAAACCGGAAGATTACCGTCCGTACGATGTTCCTATGAACGAAGCGGCAGTACTTAATCCGATGTTTGAAGGGTACCGTTTCCATTTTACCGGTCTTCACCACGGTCCAACCGGTTTCCCGACGGAAGATGCGGCACAATGCCAATTCAACATCGAGCGCCTTGTCGGTAAAATCAATACCGTTGCGGCAGAAAATGACGGCTTGGACGATGAAGCCGATTATGAAGAGTTTATGATGGAGGATGCCGAAGTATGTATGATCGCATATGGCAGTATCTCTCGCGGTGCTAAAGAAGCAGTTATGAAACTTCGTAACGACGGCATCAAAGCAGGTCTTTTCAGACCAATCGTATTGTGGCCGAGTCCAGCGAAAAAACTCAAAGAGATCGGTCAAAAATTTGACAAAATCTTTGTAACTGAGCTTAACATGGGTCAATATCTCAAA